>JAGBDG010000134.1 GCA_017937625.1 Muribaculaceae bacterium
ATTTTTGGAGCTCCCGGCAGCGGGAAGGGGACTCAGAGCGAAAGACTCATCGATCGCTACGGTTTGCACCACATCTCTACGGGCGATCTTCTGCGCGACCACATTGCAAAAGGAACACAGCTCGGCAAAGTAGCCGACGCGTTCATTTCCAAAGGTCTGCTCATCCCCGACGAACTTATGATTGACGTACTCACCGACCTTTTCGAAGCGAACCCCTCCATGCTGAAGAAAGGTGTCATTTTCGACGGATTCCCACGCACCGTGCCGCAGGCAGAGGCGCTCTCGGAGATGCTTGCCAAATACGGCACAGACGTACACGCCGTCGTAGGTCTCGAAGTTCCGGAAGACGAACTTATCCACAGAATGATCGAACGAGGCAAGCAGAGCGGACGCTCCGACGACAATATCGACACTATCACCAAACGTCTGAAGGTCTACCATAAACAAACAGCGCCTTTGCGCGATTATTATAAAGAGAAAGGACACTACAATGCCATCAAAGGCAGCGGAAATGTCGACGATATTTTCAAGGACATCGTCAAAGCTCTCGACCCACACAAAGACAAGCACTGAACTATCATAATGTATCAATTCGAAGAACAATACAACAGACCGCCCTACGACGACCTGCTTCAAATCTATCAGAACAGCTTCGCCGACAACTTCCCCCTGCCGGCACTTACCGACTATGTGAACGGTAAGACCATCACTTACGGTACTATCGCGCGACGTATCGCGCGTCTGCACCTGTTCTTCGAACTGACCGGAATCAAGCCGGGCGACAAGATTGCGCTTCTGGGCAAGAACACTCCCAACTGGGTGATAACCTTCATGGCAACAATCACCTACGGAGCTGTCATCGTACCGGTGCTTCACGATTTCAACCCCGGCGACGCACAGCATATCATCGACCACTCCGATGCACTCATGCTGTTTGTGTCCGACGGAATTTTCCCGGCGCTCGATTTCGAAGCTATGCCGCAGCTCAGAGTGGTCGTATCGCTCGACACGCGCACAGTCATCGCTTCGAGAGGCAGCGTCCCCGGCTGTGGCAAACGCAATCCGGCGACCTATCAGTCAGTGGTGATGAGCCTCACACGCCGTTTCAGGAAGCGCTACCCCGAAGGATTCTCGCCCGAGCACATTCTGTACCGCCACTTCGACGGAAGTTCGACAGCTGTAATTAACTATACGTCCGGCACGACAGGCTACTCGAAAGGCGTTATGCTGACGCTCGACAACCTGCGCGGCAACGTCGTTTTCGGCATACGCTCCAAGCTCCACTACCAGAACTCCCGCGCGCTGTCGTTCCTTCCTCTCGCCCACGCCTACGGATGCGCGTTCGACATGCTGACTCCTCTTGCCGTCGGCAGCCATATCACACTTCTGGGCAAGACTCCCACGCCCATGCTCCTGCTGCGTGCTCTCAGGCAGGTGCGTCCGTCGCTCATCATCTGCGTGCCTCTCATCCTTGAGAAAATCTACCGCAAGGTCGTCGTGCCCTTCATCACTAAGAAACCGATGCGCTGGGTACTCGCCGTTCCTATGCTCGACAAAGCTGTTTACAGCCTCATCCGCAACAAGCTCGTCGAGGCTTTCGGAGGCGCTTTCGAGGAAGTGATTGTAGGCGGCGCACCGCTCAACTCCGAGGTAGAGGACTTCCTCTGCCGCATCAAGTTCCCGTTCACCGTAGGTTTCGGCATGACAGAATGCGGACCGCTAATCAGCTACTCGCCATGGCGCCGCTTCGAGCCGGGTTCGGCAGGACGCACCCTCAAGGGCATCATGGAGGCTAAGATTCTCGTAGACGAGACACTGCCGAAAACCGCCGACGGATACCAGCAGGGCGAAATCATGGTTCGCGGCCTCAACGTCATGAAAGGCTACTACAAGAACCCGGACGCCACAGAATCGACTCTTGAGGAAGACGGCTGGCTCCATACCGGCGACATGGGTTGGATCAGCGACCCGTCGGGGCGCACCATCCACATCAGGGGACGCTACAAGACCATGATACTCTCGTCGAACGGTCAGAACATCTACCCCGAAGAGATTGAATCGAAGCTCAGCAACATGCCGTACGTCAACGAATGCCTCGTCATAGAGCGCAGCGGTCATCTCGTCGCTCTCTGCCACCCCGACGACGAGCAGGTGACACGCGACGGACTCAACGAGGAGCAGCTTCGCGACGCCATGGAGGCAAACAGAAAGAGCCTCAACAGCATCGTCGCTCCTTACGAGCAGGTTCAGTCCATCGAGATTATGCCCGAAGAGTTCGAGAAGACTCCCAAGCGCTCGATCAGACGTTTCCTCTATAAATAAGAGGGTGTATAACAGATATTATGAAACACCCTCTAAAACTTACGCTTGCTTGTTGCCTTTCGTTTCGTCGAAAGGCTCTTTGAGATTCTGCTCTATGTATTGCGACTGAAAGAATGGACGGTGAGAGAACAGTTTCACGATACAGAACGAAATAGCCGCCGACAGCGTTATCGGCAGGAGCAGATTTAGATTCTGCGTTATCTCAGTAGTAAGGAATATCGCCATCAGCGGAGCGCGTATCACCCCTGCCATCACGCCCGCCATGCCCATAAGGGCGAAATTCGACGGACTCAGGTGCATGCCGAACATAGTATTGCAGCACAGGGCGAAAAACATTCCTGCCATACATCCCGCAAATAACGCCGGCGTGAAGTTGCCGCTCACGCCGCCACCGTAGTTCGTCACTCCCACGGCAAGCGCTTTCGTCAGCAACAGCCCCCCGAAAAGCATAAGCAGGCTTACCGGATCTTTGTCGAGTCCATATAGCCAGCTCGCCTCGGCAATCGACTTTGTATTGCCCTCAAGTACCTTTATCATTGAGCCGAATCCCTCGCCGTAGAGCGTAGGATACAGGAATACAAGTATCGCCAGCACGGCTCCTGCCGCCATACACCTCAGCCACACGCTACGCAGGCGACCGAGAACTTTACCTGCCCAGCGCATCGTGTTGAAATAGTAGAGCGAATAGAATCCGAGAAAAACACCGAGCACCAGCACAACAGGTAATATCTCAGGTTTGAAAAGCACGCCCTGCGTGAAGCTTACGTCCGGGACATAAGATGACAGCGAGAACGACACCATCGCGGCCACAAGACACGTCATCATCAGTGCAATAACCGACAATGTCGACAGTTCGAGTTTCAGAACCTCAAGGGTATAAAGAACCCCGCCGAGAGGAGCCTTGTAGATTCCGGCAATAGCGGCTCCTGCGCCGCAACCGAAGAGTATCATCAGAAAACGTGGAGGTAAACCGAACAGCCGTCCTATAGAGCTGCCTATAGCCGCACCGGAGTACGCTATAGGTCCTTCCGCACCCGCCGAGCCGCCGGTTCCGAGCGTTAGCGAACAGCCGATTACCGGAGAATATATCAGTTTGCCAGAAAGATTGAACGTACCGTTTTTAACATCGGCGATAAGCCGCTCGGTTCCGTGTGTCATATCTGATTTCGCGATATACCGCGAGTAAACGGTGGTGAGAAGCAGACCGACAAGAGGAAGGAAAAGAAGACGGTAATTGGCGCTGTCGATACGCGTCGGACCGACAGCAATCTCCGTAACAAAACCAATCAGTTCCTTGAGGACAAACGAAGCGAATCCGGCAAGCGCGCCGATAAAGAAAGCCACAATGAAAATGAACACGCCGTCGGGAATGTGGCGATGGCGCCACTCTCCTGCTTTCGACAGAAGATCTGTGAGGTTCTTTTTCAGCCGGCTCTTTAACATAATATAGTTGATAACTATAATTAAACGCCATTCGTCCGTACTTTGTTGAATATCATATTGCTTCGATTCTTTCAGCTTGACTTCCGAATATATGCTACACAGCAATGTTCAAGAACATACTGAAAGGCAATCGTTTCGAATTAACAATATTTAGATTTTTATTTAAAATTTAGCGTAATATAGGTTTTAAATGACTTAAAGTTTAAAAACGCGCTTTGATATTTACACTTTTCAAGACAAATCGCCCCATTGGCGAAAAAATGTGCAAAACTGACGAGTTTTTGGAAACTTCACCTTTTTGCTGTTTTAATTTTAATAGCTAACTTTGCAGTGGAAATGTTAAACAAGCATTGAAAAATGCTTTTTCATATTAAACAAATCTGGAATAGACATATAAATCTAACATTAAGTACTATGTGTAAGAAAGCAAGGGCTGTCCGTGAGGATAGCCCTTGTTTGTTGTATCTGCCCGCTTACCATACCGACAATTTCAGTTCAGAAATCAAATCGTCGACACAATATTTTTGCTAACTTTGCTCGCGAAAAATAAGAAGAGAACCCAATCAGCTATAAAACTATGTTCAAATACATTAAATACATCTGTATCTGCGCAGCACTATTGCTTCTCGCATCCTGCACTACTTCAAAATCGACGGTCTCAAGCAAAGTCAATCTCTCTCAATACGAATATGCTTCGATAGTCAACAACGATACATACCACATCCCGGCGGAACTGATGGAATATGAGATACAGCTGTTCGATGCCGTAGAATCCTCAAGACTGGAGCTTATCAGCGACTTTCGCATTTACGAACTAACGCCTCAACAGCAAAAGAAGCTCTTGATAGTCAAGTACGGCATAAATCAGACAGAGAACGAAAGTATTGTAACTGTCAACTTCATCGACTATATGACCGGACGACCTGTCGCCTCATGCCGTGGAGCATTCGGATTAGGAATCGATTACGGAAGCGATTTAAAAGGAGCAATTAAAAGAGTTGCAAAACAGATTGCCATAACTTTTCCCCAATAACAAGCGCTGCAGCTACAGCATCAGCTGCCAGAACTCGTCGTCGCAGTATTTGCCGAATTTGAAGCCGGACTCGCGGACAATGCCGACAAGCCTGAAGCCGACTCTCGAGAGCATACCGGCACAAGCTTTGTTCCCTGCACTGACGCAAGCAATGAGTGTATGCGCCCCGCTATCCCTGCAAGCCTCTACGGTCGTGCGCAGAAGCTTCGTCCCGATGCCTTTTCCCGCCGACGAATGGCTGAGATACTCGGTCAGTTCCCATGTGCGACCGTAGACTGCGTCCGGCTGCCATGCATGGGCGTAACAGTAACCGTTGACAACTCCGTCCTCGACAGACACAAAGAACGGATAGCCTCCGGCAATGACGCTCTCGAGCTTCTCGCGCATCTCAGCGGCGCTACGCTCACGGTTTGAGAAAATAACGTCGCTTGTCCGGATATAATAATTGAAAATGTCGGCTATCGCTCCGGCATCCGACACATCGCCTTTTCGTATCGTAACCATATCGTTATATTCTTTATACCGTGCAAAATTAACACTTATATCCTTATCCGGCAAATTCGTCTCGCTCAAAGAAAGTAGATGGTCATAGTTATGAACATTTGTTCGAGTTATGAACAATAAAAGGGATTTCGTGAAACAAAATTTGTGTGTTTCACGAATTTTTGTCTACCTTTGCATCACAATCTCTCACAAGCTTATTCTATGGGAAAAATCATAGCAATAGCCAACCAGAAAGGTGGCGTAGGCAAGACAACAACGACAATCAACCTTGCCGCGTCTCTTGCCGCCGAAGGCAAAAAAGTTCTCATCATCGACGCAGACCCCCAGGCTAACGCCACGTCCGGCTACGGCATCGACCCGAGGACGATGACTTCGTCTATCTACGAGTGTATGGTGGACGGTTATCCTCTCGATGGCGCCGAGGTTCCGACATGCATGGACGGTCTGTTTCTGATCGGGTCGCGCATCGATCTCGCGGGCGCCGAGATTGAACTCATCTCCAAGCCTAAGCGCGAACGCGTGCTCGCCACTCTTCTGGAGCCGATAAAGGACAAATACGACTTTATCATCATCGACTGCTCTCCGTCGCTCGGACTTATCACCGTCAACGCCCTCACGGCGGCAAACTCGGTGATTATCCCCGTGCAGGCTGAATATTTCGCTCTGGAGGGCATCAGCAAGCTCCTCAACACCATCCGCATCATCAAGTCACGCCTGAATCCCTCGCTCGAAATCGAAGGCTTCCTGCTCACCATGTACGACGCGCGCCTGAGGCTCGCCAACCAGATCTACGAGGAGCTGAAAGGACATTTCGCCGACATGGTGTTCAACACCGTCATTCCCCGCAACATACGTCTGAGCGAGGCGCCGAGCCACGGGCTGCCCGCGCTGCTCTACGACGCCGAGAGCCGCGGCGCCACCAGCCACATTCTTCTGGCGAAGGAACTTATAGCAAAAAACACCAAACATCACAAGCAGGCGAGCTGAGAGCCGCCACAAACAAATATCTGAGTTATGGCAACGAAACGCAGTGCTCTGGGTCTGGGTCGCGGACTCGACTCCCTCATTCCGATGGACGATGTGCCGGCAGCGGGAACGTCGGCTATCAGCGAAGTGCCTCTTGAATTCATTTCCCCGAACCCCGAGCAGCCCCGCCGCGACTTCGACGAAGAATCGCTTCAGGAACTCGCACTGTCGATCGGTCAGTTAGGCATCATCCAGCCTCTGTCGCTGCGCAGCCTCGGACCGGACAACTATCAGATTATAGCCGGCGAGCGCCGCTACCGCGCGGCTCTTCTTGCCGGGCTGACATCGGTACCGGCATATATCCTGAAGGCTAACGAGGTCGAGCTGACCGAGATGGCACTCATCGAGAACATACAGCGCGAGGACCTCAACCCGATAGAAATCGCGCTTGCCTACAAGAAGCTCCTCGACCACTACGACCTGACACAGGAGAAACTGAGCGACCGCATAGGCAAGAAACGCGCCACCATCGCCAACTTCCTGCGCCTGCTCCATCTGCCTGCCGAAGTGCAGATCGGACTCCGCAACAAGAGCGTCGACATGGGACACGCCCGCGCGCTTCTGCCCATCGACAACCCGGCGATACAGCTCAAGCTATACAAGGAAATACTGAAAAACGGTCTTTCGGTGCGCCGTGTCGAACAGCTCGCCCGCCAGTACAGCGAGGCTGAGAAGCAAAGCAAGGAGACCGTCAAAAGAGACAACGACGACTACCAGGAGCTTCAGCGCCATCTGTCGTCGGTATTCCGCGCGCCAGTAAAATTCGCGTGCAACAAGCACGGTCGCGGCAGCATAACATTCAAGTTCAAGGACGAGTCCGAGCTTGAGAGACTTATCACAATCTTCGATTCGCTCAACAGGAAAGATGAAGCTTAGTCTTCGGACATACAGATATATAACGACGGCGCTCGCAGTGCTTCTTGTCGTGCTGTGCCATGGCGAATGCTCGGCGCAGAGCACAAAAATGCCTGTCAAGCACCATCATAACGTAACCGACACCATCGCCGAAGCACCCGACAGCGTTACCATAGAGCTCGGCGAGGCGGAGCTTGTTCAGGGAGCTGCCGACGTGGATTCGATAA
>JAGBDG010000135.1 GCA_017937625.1 Muribaculaceae bacterium
CGGCACTTTCAGCCTCACGGATGCGGTGCAACTGACGGCGAGAGATGCCTAAATAGGAGGCAATCTCCTGAATAGGCAGATTGTGTGTGACTCTGGGGTAGCGGGAAACAAGTTCATGGAAGCGTTCTGTCGGGGTCTTTACAAGCATATTCAGATAACGGCAATATGCCTCCTGCAACAGATTGGAGGAAACCTCAGCTACAAAGCCGGGATTGCGCTCTATGATAAACCGTCGCGCATCTTCGACAGACACCCGCTGAACCTCAGCATCGCATCCCGCGACAATAGAGGTTAGCGAAGGCTGGTCATACAGGAATCCCTGCACATAGTCAGTAACCACTTCGCCCTCGAAAGAGAAGCCCGTTACCACTTCCTGCCCCTTTGAATTAAGAGCCACATATTTGAAATATCCCGACTTTACCACACCCACATAACGGCACAATCGCCCCTGCTGAACAATCCTCTCGCCCTTGGCATAGACAACGCTCTTGCCATTAGCCGCGACATAATCATTCAGCACCGACAGGTCAATCCTCGTCATGAAATCGTTAAGCTGCGCCATATCTCAGGATACTACCAAATGTAATTCATTAGCAAAGTTAGCTATTTTATCGATAAATGCAGTTCTTTTATCAACGATTATGCCGAAGGGACATTTTTGCTTTTTAGGCGTTGTGGCGAAAAACAGCTATCTTTGCGGTAATATTTCAAAACCTTACCAATCACGACAAACTATGAAAATGCCAAAACTACTGACACTTCTCGCCGCGGCGGCGCTATGCGCGGCAGCAGCGGCGCCTGCGGCGGCAAAAGAAGTCCCGAATCCGGAGGCTGACCCTGCCGCTACGGTCTTCGCCGGCGACGCACGCTTTACCGTTCTTACTCCACAGATGATAAGAATGGAATGGTCGCCCGAACAGAAATGGGAGGACCACAAGACCCTCACTTTCGTCAACCGCCGTCTGCCCGTGCCACGCTACAAGGTTAAGGACAACAAGAACAACCTGACCATAACAACCGACGCGCTGACGCTGCGCTACCGGAAGGACGGCAAGCCCTTCAACGCCGGCAATCTCGAGATTTCCTTCAGGATGAACGGCAAAAAGGTCGTCTGGCACCCCGGAGCCGCCGACACGCTGAACCTGCTGGGCACGGCGCGCACGCTCGACGGATGCGACGGCACCAAGCCGCCGCGCGAGCTGCTGGAGAACGGTCTTATATCGCGAAGCGGATGGACGCTCGTCGACGACAGCGCCAACTTCATTCTCGCGCCCGACACGACCAGCTGGGAGGAATGGGTCGCCGCACGTCCCGAAGGCGCGCGCATGGACCTCTATTTCCTCGGCTACGGTCATGACTACAAACGCGCGCTCGCCGACTACCAGAAGGTGGCGGGACGCTCGCCCATGCCGCCGAAATATACCTTCGGCTACTGGTGGAGCCGCTACTGGCAGTACTCCGACAACGAGTTCGTCGACCTTGTGAAGAAGATAAAGTCCGTCGACATGCCTATCGACATCCTTATCGTCGACATGGACTGGCACGAGACATTCGGACTCCGCTCCCGCGGCTCGGAGAAAGACGAATACGGTCAGCGCAAAGGATGGACCGGCTATACATGGCAGAAAGAACTGTTCCCCAATCCCGACAATTTCCTCAGATGGACCGAGAAGGAGAACCTCAAGGTGGCGCTGAACCTACATCCGGCGTCGGGCATACAGCCCTACGAGGACAAATACGACGCCTTCGCCGCCGACTACGGCTGGCAGGAGAAAGGCAAGAGCATACCTTACAAAATGTCGGAACAGCGGTGGGCCGACAGCTACTTCAGGACTATTCTCGACCCGATGGAGAAAGCCGGCGTCGACTTCTGGTGGCTCGACTGGCAGCAGTGGCGCGAATCGAAATTCCTGCCCGGGCTGTCGAACACTTTCTGGATCAACCATGTGTTCTTCAAGCATGCCGAAAATGCCGGCAAGGAGGACAACGTGCGCCCGTTCATCTATCACCGCTGGGGCGGTCTCGGCAGCCACCGCTATCAGCTCGGATTCTCGGGCGACACGTTCATAGGCTGGTCGACGCTCGCCTTTCTGCCTTACTTCACGGCGACTTCATCGAATGTCAACTACGGATACTGGGGGCATGACATCGGCGGACACTACTTCAGGGGCGACGGCAAGCCGCATACAACCGATCCGGAACTCTATCTGCGCTGGCTGCAGTACGGAGTGTTCACGCCAATATTCAAGACCCACTCGACCAAGGACAACGACATAGTCCGCTATCCGTGGGCTTTCCCCGACCATCTGTTCAAGATGACCGAGGCAATAAAGCTGCGCTACGTCCTCGTGCCATATATCTACAACGCCTCGCGCGCCAACTATGACACCGGCGTGGCGATGACGCGCCCGATGTACTACGAGTATCCCGAGAACGAACGGGCATACAACGTGCCGGAGCAGTTCTTCTTCGGCGACGACATCATAGCCACATGCATCCCCACGCCCGTCGACAAAGCAAGCGGTCTTGCCGAGCGCAAGATGTGGTTCCCCGAAGGGAAATGGTATGATTTCACCACTGGCGCCATGATAGAGGGCGACAAGGACGTGACCCTGTCATACACACTGGGCGAGAATCCGTGGTACGTGCGCGCCGGCGCGATCATCCCCATGTACCCGGACAGCGTCCGGTCTGTTCAGAAGGAAAGCGGACGGCAGCTCGTGCTGACTTTCATCCCCGGTGCCGACGGCTCGCTGCGCCACTACGAGGACGACGGCATGTCGGCGGACTACGACACCAGCTATGCCACTACGGACGTAGAGAAGAAAACCGTCGGTGATGTCGTGAACGTGAAGATAGCCGCCCGTCAGGGCAGCTACAGGGGCGCTCCCGAATCGCGCGCCTACGAGCTCCGTTTCCCGGCGATGATGCCGCCCAAAGCAGTGAAGGTAAACGGCAGGGAATACCCCTACTCGCGCTTCGCCGGCGAGGGAGAATGGACCTACGACGGCTACTCGCTCGCGCCGGTAGTACACATCGGGCAGATGCCCGTGTCGGAAGACGTTAGCGTAGAGCTTGTCTACGAAAACGGCGACAGCGAAAACGCCGCTCTCTACGGCAAGAAGGGCATATTCAACCGCTGCCTCGACCTGACAGTGCAGTTCAAGGACGAACAGGGCAACCACGGCGAGAAAATGGGCATGCTTCCTGTCGAATATCTCAGAGTATCGCAGTGTCCCAACTTCATCATGGAGAACCCTGCGGGAATCAAGGGCTATCTGAAGGACTTCGATGAAAACTTCGAAGCGCTCTTCGACAAGACCGCCGGCATGGACATCATCGGCGATGATTTCAAAGAGCGCCTCAAGGCACAGCTGAAGCAGGACTGAGTTCAGCGCCTGCCGCAGTGAATCACGGGATGCCCGTCGGCTATGACATAGTCGACGGGCATGTCATGTTGTTCGGTGTCGAACTCGTCGAAAAGCTGGAAATCGTAGCACACGCCCACGGTGAGGGCGCGCGAGCGGCTGAGAAGACGGTCGTAGTAGCCCTTGCCGCGTCCTATGCGGTTGCCACGCCGGTCGAATGCGACGGCAGGAACGATGATAAGGTCGATGTCGCCGACGTCCACGGTATCGTCGCCGTCGGGTTCCTCGATGCGGAAGGCTCCAAGATGCATGCGCGTACGGTCGTAAGGCAGTATCTCGAGGTCTATGCCATTGACACGGGGCAGGAAGAACTGCTTGCAGCCGTCCATCTCCGCCATGAACTCGCGGGTGGAGAGCTCGTCGGGCAGGGAATGGTAGAGCAGGACGCGCTCAGCCATGACGAATGCCGCCAGCCGGCGCACCCTGTCGAATACGCGCCGCGCCGCCGCGGCTTTTTCTGTGGCGTCGAGCATCGTTTTCCGTGCCCGCACCTGACGCCTTATGTCATCTTTGTTCATTGTCTGCTGTCGTTGAGTGTCTGTTGTCGGTGAGCGGGAAGTCCGCGCCGCCGCTTTCAATCTGATGCACGGCTTCTCCTACGACGGGGTCGGTGGCGTTTATCACCTGGAAGTAGGCGTCCATGCCTATGATGTCCCGCGCTATCAAAGCCTTTATCTGATTAACAATCAATTTGGCTGAAATGTTGATATAGTACCACCTCGGCGCTACGCCGCCCTTGGTGTTGGCATAGCTGACGAAGGACTGCAGGAGCACATTGTCGGAGGGCAGGTGCCGCAGCAGTTCGCTCGCGTCGGCGTACTCGCTGAGCTGCCCGCGGTTGAGGTCGGCGTACTCGTAGGCGAACTTGCGGAGTAAGCCGTTGTTGGCGACCTTGATGTAGTAGCTCGTCACGCCGGAGGTGTCGGAGGGAACGAAGATGTCGGGGATGATGCCGCCGCCGCCATAGACGAGGCGTCCGGTAGTGGTGTGGAATATCTTTGTGCTGTCCACCTTCACGCTGTCGGCGGAGAATATCTCGCCGCGGTCGTAGCGGTTGAAGATTTCGGTCTCGTACTCGCCGTTCCTGCCGGGTGTGTACGTCTTCTGAATGCATCGTCCCGAGGGAGTGTAGTAGCGTTCGACGGTAAGACGGAACTCGCTGGAGTCGGGAAGCTCGAAGGAGCGCTGCACGAGTCCTTTGCCGAAGGTGCGCCGACCGATGACCAGACCGCGGTCGTTATCCTGAATCGCTCCGGCGAAAATCTCGCTCGAGCTTGCCGTGAACTCGTCGGTGAGCACCACGAGCTTCTCGGTGCCGAACGAGCCTGTGCCGTCGGCGAATAGTATGGAGTTGTCGGCCATAGACCGTCCCTTGGTCATGACTATCAGGTTGTCGCCGGTCAGGAACTCGTTGGCGACAAGCACGGCAGGATTCATGTAGCCGCCGCCGTTGCCGCGAAGATCGATGATGAAGCTCCTGGCTCCGTCATACTTGAGCTGCCCGAGGGCGTTGAGGAATTCGGGATATGTGTTCTCCGAGAACTTGCCGAGGCGGATATATCCTATGGAGTCGTTGATGATATACGAGGCGTCGATGGGCGACACGGGCACCTCGCCGCGGATGAGGTCGAAGGTGAGGAGCTTCGGCGAGTTGTGGCGCAGTATCTTCACCTGGACGGGCGTGTCCTTCTGACCGCGCAGCAGGGAGAAGATTCTGTCCTCGCTCACGCCGACACCTGCGATGTTCTCGCCGTCGACCTCCACAAGACGGTCGCCCGGCAGTATGCCCGCTTTCTCGGAAGCGCCTCCGCTGATGACCTCGAGGATATAGAGGGTGTCGTTCATCATCTGGAACTGTATGCCTATGCCGTAGAAGGAGCCTTCGAGCTCGCGGCTCGCGGCTATGCGCTCCGAC
>JAGBDG010000136.1 GCA_017937625.1 Muribaculaceae bacterium
ATCCAGCGATGCGGCAGTCGATATAGAGGTCTATGCTCTCGCCCGGAGTAATCAGCGCGCTGCCCCATCCGGGAAAACTGCCCAGGCCGATGACAATGAATTCTTCCGGTCCGAGAAGAACTTTGCTGAACGTGGCGTTTCCTTCGGCGTCTATGTCAAGAGCAGGCATGTCGCCCTGCTGGCCGGCAAGCGTGTTGACGACATAATTCAGCTTCGAACCCATTTCGGGACGGTAGTTAAGCAGATGCACGCGGACAATGGCTGTGTCGCGGCTCATGTCGACATCAGGCAGCACCGCGTCTTCGGCGCAGCCTGTCATGTCTGCCGGTATCTCGCTCTCGTACTTGTAGTTTTTGTCAAGATGAATGCCAAGAACCGTCCATCCGCCGTCGATATTCTCGGAGAAATCTATCGACTTTGCCGACGCAGGAATTGCGGGGAAACGCATCGTGAAATGTGCCACTCCCGAGTCGGGCATGACATATTGTTCGCCAAGCGAAAGACTGTCGACCGATATGACGGGATATTCCTTGCCGTCGGCTACAATCACACTCGAGCTGTCGAAACGTATCCACCAGCCCGGTCTGAAGTGAACGACTGCGCCGAGCTCGGTCGACGAGTCGGTGAGATTCACGCGCTCAAAACTCAGGTATTGCGTGTTTGCGGCGTCGATAAAAGGTTTTTCCACCTCTCCGCGGTTGGAGAAACGGCTGCAGCCGGCAGCGACAAGCACTGCGGCAATGGCAATGAATGACAGAAGTTTTTTCATATCAGTTATGTAATGAAGTCTGTCTGACAAAGACTTCGGGGTTAAAGACGGGCAAAGATAATATTTTCCGTCCGTATATGAAAATTATTCCTCTGGAGGCTCGTCGGTTTCGGAGAAAAAATGACATCCGGACAGAGCGGACCGCAGTGCCTCGCCTGTGCCACGGCGAAGGCTCAGCTCGAAACCGGCGGCGATAAGCTGGCGCGCGAGCTCCGGCTTGCCGCGGAAACCGTGGATTATCCACCTCTGGCGTGGTTTGAACGCCTTGCGCAGCTCCATGAGCCGCCCGTAGCGGCGGACGCAGTGGATGACCATGAATTTGCCCGTGCGCTCGGCAAGCTCTGCCTGACGCAGGAAAATCTTCTCCTGCAATTCCGCGTCGCCACCGCGCAGGGCGTCGAGCCCGCACTCTCCTATCGCCGCCACCCTCGGGTCGGCGGCAAGAGCCTCAAGACGGTTCCAGGTCAGCTCGTCCGGCGCCTCGGCAGTGTCCCACGGATGTATGCCAACGCTGTACCACGCCTCGCCGAGGGCGGTGGTTATCTCGTCGTCAGGACCGATAGACGTGAGCATCCTCGCCCCGGTGCGCCGGTGGATGTGTATGTCGTCGAAATATTCGGGAGCGGGAGTCATGGCACAGGGTCGTAGCCGCTGCCTCCCCACGGATGACAGCGGAGGATTCTTCTGACGGCGAGCCACAATCCCTTTACCGGTCCGTGCTTGCGTAGCGCCTCGAGCGCATACTGGCTGCATGTGGGTGTGAAGCGGCAGCTCGGCGGCGTCAGCGGCGAGATGCACGTGCGGTAGAACAGAATGGGGAGACAAAGAAGCCACACCGCAGCCGCCCTGAGGCTGTCAAGAAGGAATCTCATCGGCTTGCTGAGGTTCGGAGGGAGAGAATGACTGCGACAGTGCTGCGAGCAGGCGGCGCATTGCCGAACAGACGGCTGCATAGTCGGTCAGTCTGTCGGCGACGTAGACAAACGCCATGTCTGCCTTAACGTCGGCGGGAAGGGGGAACTCTCCGTGGTTGAGGCGGTAAGCCTCGCGTATGCGGCGCCGCATCTTCACGCGGTCGACGGCATGGCGCAGACGTTTCTTCGGAACGGATATCAGGAACATCACAGGAGAATCCGACCGTCTGCCCGGATTCTGACGCGCGACTGCGCGGAGCGGATAGCACAGGCGTGCAAAAGACGCTCCGCCCGGACCGAACAGTGCGTCGATAGCCGTTGCGGAGCAGAGTTTCTCTTTCTTGTATAACCCGTACTTTTTCACGGGGCGCTGTTACTTGCCTGTTGCCTTGGCGAGGAAGTTGTCGATTGCCGTGGGCATCGACGGAGCCTCGGGAGTGGGAGCCTCGATGTCGAGGCGCAGACCGGCTTCGCGGACCGATTCGATTGTCGCGGGACCGAAAGCGGCTATAGCGACATCACCCTGCTTGAAATCGGGAAAATTCTTTGTCAGCGCCTCGATTCCCTGAGGGCTGAAGAACACAAGCATGTCGTAGTCGACCTTCTCGTCGGGAGTGAAGTCGTTGCTCACAGTGCGGTACATGACAGCTGACGTCACGTCGAGCTTGTTCTCGGTGAGCAACGACAGTTCGGAGCCATTGTTGACATCGCTGACAACAAGAAGGAACTTCTCGGTCTTGTGCTTCTGCATTGCCGGCAGCAGGTCGACGAGCTTGCCTGTCGCGGATGCGAATATCTTGCGTTTGCGGTAGACTATATACTTCTGGAGATAATTGGCTATTGCCTCGGATTTGCAGAAATACTTCATCGTGACGGGAATGTTGATGCGCATTTCCTCACAGAGACGGAAAAAGTGGTCTATCGCGCCACGGGCGGTGAATACTACGGCTGTAAAATCTGAAATATTGACTTTTTGATGGCGGAAATCTTTCGCCGAAAGACCTTCTACCTTGATGAACGGACGGAACACAATTTCCACACCATATTTTTCAGCGATGTCGAAATAGGGAGACTTCTCTGAGGTAGGTTTAGGCTGCGAAACGAGTATCTTCTTATATTCCACTTTGATAAATATTACGCCTCCCGAAGGGAGCGATGGTTAGGGCTGTTAAGGTCTAAATCATATCCGTGAGCAACACCGAAAGACGGTACAGAGATATTTGCGGTATGATTTCAAGAGTGCAAAGGTACAAAATAAAATAAAGCAAAGAGCCGATTCCGTGGTAAAAAATTCTAAAGCCCTTAAGAACAAATACCAGATGAAAGCCCTCATAAACTATCAGAGAGACGATTAACAATATTTCATGCCACCACGGGCAGCAGACCGTCAGAATGGCAGGCAGACACATAAAAAGCCCCGAATACGCCTGCGTGGCATTGAAACCGGCAATCCAGCGCCGGCTTTCCTCGGGACTCGCGAAAGTGTAGCCGACAAGTCTGTAGCAACACAACTGGAAAATATAGTAGCATCCCACGAGAGCCATCGACGCAGTCGCACCGGCAAAACTTGGCACGGCGGGGACTGCCGGGCAGTTGTAGAGCACTATGCCGCCGAAAATCACGAAAAAGAGACCGAGCAGTATCGCCGTCGGCACGCGGACACCCTCGGCGTCATCGAACATATTGCCGCGGCGCCTTACGCTCCACAGCTCGGAGCGGTAGCTTTTCAGAGCGCGACCTACCGACGGCGCGTTGAGGCACGCGAAAGCGACGGCTCCCATCATCAGCGCGTTGAGCGGAGTGCTGTGAAGAGTCGACGGGGCAAGAGCCGAGGGCGACATGCCCTCGTGAGCGCCCGACGGAGTACCGTGCAGGGGTATTTCAGGGAAAGTCGCGGCAATTTCCTCGGAGCGCAGCGAGTCTGCCTCGGCGACGGTGACAAAATGGGGCACGCGACCGGCGACGGTATCGCCGCCTATCGAGTCTATCAGAACGGTATTGATGCCTTGCTCCGCAGTAAAGCCGTCCGGGGCGTTGAGGCTCCGGGGTTCGGGTGTGGCGGCGTAAACTGTCAGGCTATCGGGCATAGGACTCAGAATTTAGGAGAGAACGATTCCCCGGCATGCGGCGCAAGCGCTGCCTCAACCGCTTCTGCGGCACTGTAGACAGTCTTGAACAGATTGAGATGGTCAGGATTCATGAATCCCTCGGCAACCGCCCTGCCGAACATCCCCAGAAGAGGATTATAATATTCCTCGGCGTTGTATATCACGACGTTGCCGTCGAAGAGTCCGAGCTGCCGCCATGTCATGATCTCGCACAGCTCCTCGAAGGTACCGATACCGCCCGGAAGCGCTATGCAGCCCCACGACTCCGCCATGCGGCTTTTGCGCGAGTGCATGTCGGGGGTCACGATGAGCTCGTCCATGGCGGGATTGTGCCATCCGCGGTCGACCATGAACTGCGGGATAATGCCGACGGTCGTGCCTCCGGCAGCTTTAGCCCCTTCGGCGACGGCACCCATGAGCCCCGTCCGTCCGGCGCCCGTCACGAGTTCCGCGCCGGCGAGCGCTATCTGCCTCCCTAACTCGCGAGCCACGTCGACATACACCGGCGGCACGGTCGCCGACGATCCGCAGTAGACTGTTATTCGTTTCTTCATTATCGCGATATCTTGCTATCAGACGGCAAAATTACAAAATTCCCTCTACACTTGCCCGACATTCGGCGACGATTGACTAATTTTGCACAAATTTTCAGATTTTGCAATGAAAAACGCCATTATCACCATAGTCCTCCTCATCATCTCGAACATCTTCATGACTTTCGCCTGGTACGGACACCTCAAGCTCCAGCAGATGAAAGTGATTTCGGGAAACACGCCCCTCTATGCCGTCATCCTCCTCTCGTGGGGCATAGCCCTCGCCGAGTACAGCTTTCAGGTGCCGGCGAACAGGATTGGCTTCTCAGGCAACGGAGGCTCGTTCTCGCTGATGCAGCTCAAGGTCATACAGGAGGTGATAACCCTGACCATCTTCACGGTTTTCACTGTCATATTCTTCAAGGGCGAGAGCCTGCAGTGGAACCACTTCGCGGCGTTTCTATGCCTCATCGCCGCCGTCTACTTCGTGTTCATGAAATAACTCAGCGTCCTTCGTTGAAAATACGGTCGAGAACCGACAGCCCGGCGATGAATCCGAACTGTGCGCCGCGCAGCTGACGGTAAGGCTCGTTCTCTGCCGGAACAGGTCGGTTACGGTAGTCGTCGAAGGGCACGCCTTCGGGAAGTTCTTTCAGAAAATAAGTCTTCATTCCCGTCAGAAGCCGCACGATATTGTTGGCGCGGCGCACGAGATCGGCGACAGTCTCGTCGACGTCGAGCGGACGAGGCGCGAAAAAATCGCTGAAACGGTCGATGTAATATTCGAAGAACGGAGTGCCGCCGTATGCCGACTCGAGAGCCACCTGCTGCACTCCCCACCATCTGCCGTGTGCCGACACCCTGACGTCGCTCCACTTCAGATTTCCTGTGGTGAAACCCTCGGGCTTGCTCACAGGCACGGTCAGGCTGAGCCTGCCGCGGGCGTCGGCGATGTCGTAGCGGTGCGCTTCCTTGTCGCGCTTGTTGTAGCGCATGTCATAGTCGATGTACACAGCCTGATAGGTGGCTATCAGGTCGTAATACGCCGCGGGGGCGAACAGCCGGGGCGGCATTACGACAAGCGGAGCGCGGTTCACTTGCGGTCGGGATTGGCGTCGCGGAGGATGCGGTCGAAACGTATCTTGCCGTCGAAGAGTCCGCGCGTCGGGTCGAAGGAAGCGAGGACAATCATGGGCGTACCGACAATGTGGTCTTCCGGCACAAAGCCCCAGAAGCGCGAGTCCTGCGAGTTGTCGCGGTTGTCGCCCATCATGAAATAATAGTCCATGGCGAAAGTGTATCGGTCGGCAGGCTTGCCGTCGATGATGACTTTGCCCGTAGCCTTGTCGAGATAAGCGTCGTGGTGTCCCTCGTAGTTGCGGATCACGCGGTTGTAGATTGTCCAGTTCTCCGGGGTAAGCTCTATGCTCTCGCCTTTCTTGGGAATATACAGACCATTCTCGCCGCCGTAGTTGGCGAGCGACCAGTCGGCGTCGGCGCCGAAGGGGAAGATGTCTGCGTTATAATTGCCTCCGTCGAAGAACGGAAGCACCTCGCGGAACTTGATTACGCCGCGCAGCTCCCCTGCAGCGCGCATGTCAGCAATCATTTTCGATGTAAGCGGAGCGACATAGACGGGCGACGACACCGTAGCACCGGGCACAAAACCGAGCAGATTGGTATGCGACGCCGTTCCGGGGGCATATTCGGCGATGTCTCCCTCGGTGATGCCGAGTTCGGCGATGCGCTCGGCGCTGAGCGGAGCGGAGGTGGCGAAAAGGTAGTTGAACTGCACGTTCTCGGGGAACTCGCGCGCTACGCCGTTGATATACAATGTATCCTCTACTATCTTAAGACGTTCGCCGGGAAGCCCGACGGCACGCTTTACGAAATGTGTGCGTCGGTCGACAGGACGGTAGATGACTTCGCCGAAGAAATCCTTATTAGCCTTTATGGCGTCCCTGCCGTACTCGCGGACAAGAGTCTCGTAGTAGCGCGGCGATTCCTCGAACTTTGTCGTCACCGTGTCGCCGGCAGGAAAGTTGAACACCACGATGTCGCCTTCCTCCACGTTGCGGAGTCCTTTCAGGCGCTTGTAGGGCAGCGACGGCTTGTCCATATAGCTTTTCATGCCGAACAGCGAGCTGTGGACCAACGGGAAGTTGACCGGTGTCATCGGCACGCGCGGACCGTAGACAAACTTGTTGACCCAAAGATAGTCGCCAGTGAGCAGGGTCTTCTCGAGCGAGCTCGACGGTATCTGATAGTTCTGACCTACGAAGGGGAAGATGAAATAGACGAGCACGAGGGCGTACACTATGGCGTCGAGCCAGCTCATGACCGTCCGCACCGTCGGCGACTTGCTTTTCTTCCACCATGTGAAGGGAATGTAGCCGGTGATGTAGATGTCGAACAGAAGCAGCGCGAATATCGCGAGCCACCACGACTGCATCCACGCAACCCATGCGATGAACAGCGCCAGAACGATGCCGAAGCGTATCCAGCGCGTTCTCTTGACTGCCTTTATACGTCTTTTGAAGTCTTCGGAGAAACTCGGTTTGCCGGCGGTTTCCTCCGCTTTTATATCTTTTTCGCTCATCATTTTTCGTTTTAAAGCGCAAATATAGGCAAAATTTCCCAAACACCGCATTTTGACCCGAAAATGAACCTGCCGACGCCGGCACGTGTTGTAATTCTGTACCAAAGATTACAATTGATATGAACGACAGAATCTCATACGAAGAAAAGAAGGAACTGCCCGACTCCGTTTTCGGACTTCCTGAAAGACGCGAATATCCCATGCCCGACGCAGCCCACGTAAGAGCCGCCGAAGCTTATTTCCGCTATTGTCCCGAAGACCTCAAGCCGCAGCTTGCCCGCGCCATACTCGAAAGGGCGCGCGAGTTCGGCGTCGACGTCAAGTCATCCGAGATTCTCTCCTACGCAAGTGCCGACTGAGTCCGCAGAAAGAATTACTTCACACCATCTGTTCAGGAATCTATTAAAATTTGGAAATATAATATGTTTAACATGTTCCTCACGGTCTCTCTCCCGATGCCGGACAGAACAATAAAAAACGTTTCACCATTATGAAAAAGACTTTTTTTGCTGCCGCAGTCATTTGTTCACTGGCAGGCATGTCGGCGTTCGCCCAGACAATAGAGCAGCCTAAATTATTCGACAATATCAATATCGGTATCGACGGCGGTGTCACCACACCCATGAATCATGGCGCATTCTTCGGCGATATGCGCGGCATGGTAGGCATCCACATCGGCAAGCAGCTCACACCCACATTCGGAGCCGGCATCGAGGCTTCGGGCGCTTTCAACACATCGTCGTGGGCAGGCAGAATCCACTCGAGCACTGTATTCGACCAGTCGTACGTAGGCGTCTACGGCACGGCTGACCTCTTCAACCTCTTCGGCGGCTACCACTGCGCCGTCCGTCCCTTCACCATCGAGGCGCTCATCGGCGCCGGCTGGGGACACGACTACTTCAACGAGTCTGCCGACGAAGCCGCTCCATACAACTATTTCGTCACCAAAGCCGGTCTCAACTTCAACTTCAATGTCAGCGACCGCGTGACACTCTCGCTCAAGCCGTCGGTAGCATGGAACATGATCCACGAGTTCGACAACGGTCTTGTCGGATACAACATCAACAACGCAACTTTTAACTGCGTCGCATCGGTAAGCTATAACTTCGGTCCCGGCTTCACCTGCGTAAGACCTTACAACAGCGCGCAGGTCAACGAGCTCAACAACGAAATCAACGACCTCCGCAGCCAGCTCGCAACCAGCGAGGCCAAGACGCAGACAGCACAGCAGCGCGCCGACGCTCTCGCAGCCCAGCTCGCAGCATGCCAGAACAAGGCTCCTCAGGTAATCAAGGAAGTCAACAACGAGTACAACTCTGTACGCTTCGTATTCTTCCGTATCGGCTCATATGCCGTCACAGCCGACCAGATGCCTAACGTGGAGATGATCGCCGACTACATGAAGAGCCATCCGAAATCGAAAGTCGTCATCAAGGGCTACGCTTCCAAGGACGGTAACCTCGACTTCAACATCAAGCTCGCCAAGAACCGCGCCGAGTCTGTCAAGAACGTGCTCGTAAAGCGCTTCAAAATCAACCCCGACCGCATCACGGCTGACGGCGAAGGCATCGGCAACATGTTCGAGGAAGAATCGTGGAACCGCGTAAGCATCTGCACCCTCGAGACTGAATGACCTTTACAGAATTACATAACTGACACATAACCGCAGGAATGCTCCGGCAAGTCCGGGGCATTCCCTGTTTATATCACATCATGTCGGAACTCTGGATAAACATCATAGGCTATACTGCCACTGTGTGCATGGTGCTCGGCTATCTGCCGCAGGCTATTGCCACCATACGGACACGCAACACCGACGGCATTGCCATGCCAACGTTCATAATGCTCGGGCTCGGAAGCGTTTTCTTCGTCATTCAGGGCATAGCGCTCGGAAACATGCCGCTGGTCATCGCCAACACCATCACGACGATATGCTCCGTAATTATTTTCGGAATAAAGATCTACAACGACCGCGTCAGGACAAAGAATCCTGACTGATCGCGGGATTGGCACGCGCTATGTCCGTGCCCGCGGGCGTCTGGAATACACGCAGACCGAAGCGGCTCACCACGGCATAAACATGGTCGAACACATCGCTCTGTATTTTCTCGTATTCCTCCCACACTGTAGTACGGGTGAAGAAATAGAGCTGCAGCGGCAGACCCGACGGCGTAGGTGCCATCTGGCGCACCATCAGCGTCTTCTCGCCGGCAAGAGCGGGGTGGTTGCGCAGATAGATCTCGAGATAGCGGCGCAGCAGTCCGAAATTCACCGTCTTGTACGGGTCGGTGTCGATTCCGTCGAGCCAGCCTTCCGAAGAGAGCGAGTCTATCTCCTCCGAAGTAAGGAAACGGATGCTATCCGCGTCGATATAGAAAGAGCGGTCCACACGCCTACCGCCCGACTCCTTCATCGCCTGATAGTTGCGGAACGACTCCGACACAAGCGAATAGGGAGGGATGGTAGACACGGAGTTGTCCCAGTTGCGCACCTTTATGGTAGTGAGCGACACATCGATGACCTCGCCGTTGGCGTTATGAGCTTCCGAGATTATCCAGTCGCCCTCCTTGAGCATCTTGTTTGCGGTGAGCTGCACCGAGGCTACAAGTCCGAGTATAGTGTCCTTGAAGACCAACATGAGCACGGCTGCCGACGCGCCAAGCGACGTCAGTATCACCGTCGGGGGTATGCTCATCACAATGCTTATGCCTATTATCGTGCCTATGCACACGGCTATGATTTTCAGCATCTGGAATATGCCCTTGACGGCATAGCGGCGCAGATTGTCGCGCTTTGCCATTGCGCGCCGCAGGTTCGACAGGAATATTATCACTGTCATCACGACGCACACAAGGATATAGAGCGACGTGACCGACGAGAGGAAGCGGAACATACCCTCGCTCGTGCCGAAGAACGACGGAAGCAGCCAGCGCACGCATATCGCCGGAGCTATCTGCGAGAGAGACTTCAGGAAGCGCGGCGTTATCAGGTCGTCGTCCCATTCCGTGGGGCTGCGCATGATGAGCTTCTCGAGCATGGCGAGAAGGAAACGGGTGATATAGTAGAATGCTATGGCGGCGAGCGCCGTCAGCAGAAGAAGTATGCCGTTTGTGGCGATACTGCTCTGCCCCGTGATATTTTCGGTGATAAAATCGCGTATTGTCGTGAGCATAGTGCAATGTTTTGCGCAAAGATACGAACTTTCGTCTGAATAGCGAATAATGCGCCGGTACTGATTTTACATCCATATCTTGCGCTTATCTCGCCTTTTTGTAGTAATTTTGCAGCGAAAAATTTTTCAGAGATATGACAACGACATTCGACATGGTGGCGAAGACCTTCCAGGGACTGGAGGCGGTGCTCGCCGACGAGCTCCGTGCCCTCGGAGCACAGGACGTGGTTCCCGGAAAACGCATGGTGGCGTTCAAAGGCGACAAGGAACTGCTCTACAAGGCTAACATGTGCTGCCGCACGGCACTCAGGATTCTAAAGCCTTTCTATTCTTTCGAGGCAAGCGACCCCGACAGACTATATGCCAAAGTCAAGGAATACGACTGGTCGTCGCTCTTCAATGTCAACCAGACATTCTCCATCGACACCGTGGCGAACAGCAGCGAGTTCAAGCACAGCCAGTTCGTCACCTACCGCGTCAAGGACGCCATCGTCGACTGGTTCCGCGACCACGACGAACAGGAACGCCGCCCCGGCGTACGCCTCGACGGCGCCGACATCATGATAAACGTGCATATCTCCGAGACTAAGGTCATTCTCTCGCTCGACTCCTCAGGCGAGTCGCTGCACAGGCGCGGCTGGCGCACAGGCTCGACCGACGCGCCCATCAACGAAGTTCTTGCCGCAGGCATCATCCTCCTGACCGGATGGAAGGGCGACACGCCTTTCGTCGACCCCATGTGCGGGTCGGGAACGTTCGCGATAGAGGCGGCGATGATAGCCGCCGGCATCAACCCCGGCGTCTACCGCAAGCACTTCGCTTTCGAGAACTGGAAAGACTTCGACCCCGAGCTGCTTCAGGAAATATACAACGACGACAGCGGCGAGCGCGAGGTGACATGCCCCATCATCGCCGCCGACATCCTGCCTAAAGCTATCGCCATCGCCCGCGACAATGCCAAGAGCGCCGGAGTGGACCGCTACATCACTTTCGAGACCAAGAGCATAGTCAAGTGGGAGGAGGCTCCGCAGCCCGCCGGTGTCCTCGTGACAAATCCGCCATACGGAAAGCGCATAAGCGTCGAAGACATGAACGCCCTCTACAAGACCATCGGCACTGTCCTCAAACGTGTCTTCACAGGCTACCACGCGTGGATTATCGGATATCAGGACGAGTATTTCCACGAAATCGGACTCGCTCCCTCGCAGAAGATAGCCGTCAACAACGGCGGTCTCGAATGCGAGCTCCGCGAGTATCTCATGTTCGCCGGCAACAAGAAATCGTTCCGTGCCGAAGGCGGCAAGCTCAAGGAAGAACGCCGCGACGGCGACAAGCCGGCATCCGGAGAGCGCAAGCCTCGCTTCAACGACCGCGACCGCAAGCCCCGCGCCAAACGCGACGAGCGTCCCGCCAGACCGGAGCGCGACGAGACGCGCGGCGAGAAAGGACGCAAGCCCTACAACATGCGCAAGGCTCCCCTCATGCCCTCGATTTCCGCCGACAAGGAGATTGTCGTGAACCGTCCGGCATGGCGCACAAGAAAAAAACGTGACGAAAACTCAGAAAACAACGATAAATGATGCAAGAAGGTAAGATGAACGTACTGCTTCTCGGAAGCG
The DNA here is from genome assembly GCA_017937625.1 of Muribaculaceae bacterium. GTDB lineage: Bacteria > Bacteroidota > Bacteroidia > Bacteroidales > Muribaculaceae > CAG-873. The sequence goes on from JAGBDG010000136.1 coordinate 11,715, forward strand.
GCGGCCGTGAGTCGGCTATTGCATGGAAGCTCGCTCAGAGCCCACTGCTCAACAAACTGTATATCGCTCCCGGCAACGGAGGCACAGGCGCGAGCGGCGAGAACATCGCCCTCAAGCCCACTGACTTCGACGCCGTCGACAATGCCGTGGTATCGCTCGGCATCGACATGGTTGTCGCAGGCAACGAGGATCCGCTCGTGGCAGGTCTGCGCGACGAGCTCGAGAAACGCGCCGCAGCACGCGGCAGCAAGCTCCTCATCGTCGGTCCCGGCAAGGACGGAGCCGCGCTCGAGGGCTCGAAGGACTTCGCCAAGCGCTTCATGCAGCGCCACGGCATCCCCACGGCGCGCCATCTCACGGCGACAAAGGAGAACCTCGCCGAGGCTCGCGCTTTCCTCGCCTCGCTCAAGGCTCCCTACGTCCTCAAGGCTGACGGACTCGCCGCCGGCAAGGGCGTGCTTATCATCGACAGCCTCGAGGACGCTTACCGCTCGCTCGACGAGATGCTTGCCGGACAGTTCGGCGCCGCGTCGGCAAGCGTGGTCATCGAGGAATTCCTCTCGGGCATAGAGTGCTCCGTGTTCGTCCTCACCGACGGTCACGGCGGCTACCGCATTCTTCCCGTCGCCAAGGACTACAAGCGCGTCGGCGAAGGCGACACCGGTCTCAACACCGGCGGCATGGGCTCGGTATCGCCCGTTCCTTTCGCCGACCGCACATTCATGGACAAGGTGCGCGACCGCATCGTACTGCCCACCCTCAACGGACTCATCGAGGAAGGCATCGACTACCGCGGATTCATCTTCCTCGGACTCATCAACTGCGGCGGCGAGCCCATGGTCATAGAGTACAACGTCCGCATGGGCGACCCCGAGACCGAAGTTGTGATGCCGCGCATAGCCTCCGACCTCCTTCCCGCCCTCAAGGGCGTCGCCGAAGGCTCGCTCGGCGACATCAGCCTCGAGGAAGACCCGCGCGCAGCCGTCGCCGTCATGGCTGTATCCGGCGGATATCCCGGCTCATATCCCAAGGGTAAGGTCATCAGCGGTCTCGACAAGGCTGACGGCATCGTTTTCCACGCCGGAACCAAGCGCTGCGACGACGGAACTGTAGTCACATCCGGCGGTCGTGTGCTCGCTGCAGTCGCACTCGCCGAAAGCATCGCCGACGCCGCCCGCAAGGCTTACGACGAGATAAGCGGCATCAGCTTCGACGGCATGTACTATCGCCGCGACATCAGCAAAGACCTTCTCCGATAAGGCTTCGGAATGAAAACGGCGCAGATAACGTCACTCCTCCACTCCCGCGGGTTTGCCCTCGCGGTGTCGTTCGTGGTGCTCGTCTGCGCCGTCGCATACCGGTTTTTCATACCTGAAGGCGTGCAGGTGTCGGAGACGGGACTCGTACTCCCTCCCGCCGGCGCCTGGATGCCCACCCTTTGGGTCAGCTTCGCCTGCGCCATGGCCGGTTCGGCGGCGACCATAGTCATAGTACTGCTGCTCAACAAGGTACATAACGTGATGAGGGCGATAACCTATATCTTCGTTCCCTTCTTCCTTGCCATGCAGCTTGCCACGCCCGAAATCATGACACGCCTCTCGTCGGGCGTCATGCTCGCCGTGGTAGTGCCGCTGTGCATGTACCTGCTGTTCAACTGCTACCGCGACCCGAGCGCCACGCGTCAGGTGTTCCTGATATCTTTCCTCCTCTCGGTGTTCACGGCGACGCAGTACTGCTACGCCTTCTACATTCCCGCCATGCTCATAGGATGCGCCCAGATGCGCATCTTCAACCGTCGCACGCTCGCGGCGGCGCTCATGGGAGCGCTGACGCCATGGATTCTGCTCTTCGGCTTCGGCATAGTACGTCCCGAGGACATCAGCATGCCGCAGTTCACAAGCATTCTCGCCGAGATAGACCTCGAGGAGACGCTCATGCTGTTCGTCATCGCCGGTTTCACCGTCCTGTGCATGCTCGTGTGCTACACCCTCAGCGTATTCAAGACCATAGCTTACAACGCACGTGCGCGTGCCGTCAACGGAGCGTTCACAGTGGTCATGCTCACGACGCTTGTGGCAATGTGCGCCGACGCCCGCAACCTCATGGCGTACATTCCCATGCTAAACTTCTGCGCGGCTATCGAGATTACCCACTATTTCTCCACCCACCGCGCCGAGAAATCCTTCATCGCCATAATATCAATCCTCGCCGTCTATGCGGCTCTTTTCGCATGCCAAATAGTAATATCAGAATAATCATAGAGAAGAACATACCCTACGTCAAGGGACTTCTCGACCCCTACGCCACCGTCTCGTACCTTGCCCCGGAGGAAATCACGCCGAAAGCCGTGCGCGACATCGACGGGCTCGTCATCCGCACCCGCACCAAGTGCGACGCCGCGCTCCTCGCCAAATCCGACTGCAAGATCATCGCCACAGCGACCATAGGCACCGACCACATCGACAAGGACTACTGCGAGCGGAATTCAATCATCGTCGTCAACGCCCCCGGATGCAACGCTCCGGCCGTCGCCCAGTATGTCTTCGCCTCTCTAATGCAGGTTGTCAACCGCCGCCTGTCGCAGTACACCATCGGAATCGTGGGCGTAGGACACGTAGGCAGCATAGTGTCGCGATGGGCTAAGGGACTGGGCATGCGCGTCCTCGAGTGCGACCCCCCGCGCCAGCGCGCCGAGGGAGGCGACGGCTGGTCCGACCTCGCCACCATAGCCCGCGAGGCTGACATCATAACCTTCCACACACCCCTCACCCGCGAGGGCGAAGACGCCACATACCACCTCGCCGGCGAAGAGTTCTTCCGCTCGCTGCGCCGCGCCCCGGTCATCATCAACAGCGCCCGCGGAAGCATCGTCGACACGCCAGCGCTCATCGACGCCAAGAAGAAAGGTCTTGTCGGACCGCTCGTCATCGACTGCTGGGAGGGCGAGCCGACAATCAGCCGCGAGCTCCTCGAACTCGCCGACGTGGCGACGCCCCATATCGCCGGATACTCGCAGAACGGCAAGATACGCGCCTCGCAGGTCGTCATGGACGCCATGTCGACGTTCTTCATGATTCCGCGCGTCACCGTCGACATGCCCCTGCCTCCGGCTCCGGCGCGTAAGGTAACGGTCGCCGGCGTCATGGAAAGCTACGACCCCTTGACCGACACTAAGACACTGAAGGCGTCTCCCGAAGATTTCGAGAATCTGCGCAACCACTACAGCCTGCGCCCCGAGGCGCCCGAGGCTGTCGCCAACTCCCTCGCCGACTGATTTAACATTTAATAATTGTCCTTTTTGCGGCTTGTTGGCTATGTTTTGCTAATTTTGCGGATTATGCGATTAAAGCTCACCATCGACAGAGGCAACACCGCCGTCAAAGCCGCCCTTTGGGCTGAGGACGGCAGCATGGTCTCTATAGTCAAAGGCGACGACGACCTCCCCGCCGGAGACCTCGCCGAGACCGTCAGAGAGCGCTACCTCAAGGACGGTGACTCCTTCGCCGCCATAGCATGGTGCTCGGTGGTGGCGTCCGACCATGCCGAGGACGAGGCTTCCCTCTGCGGACTCGCCGACAAGGTTGTGGAGCTGCGTCCTACAGAAGGTCTCGGCGTCGAGATAGCCTACCTCAC
>JAGBDG010000137.1 GCA_017937625.1 Muribaculaceae bacterium
ACGAAACATCTTGGGGAATGAGACCTATACCGGTCTCCTCCACTTTGGAGATATTATGGTTGAAGACGCTCACGAAGCCATCATCACAAAAGAGCAATATGACGCGGCGCAGATCCTCCGTGGCAAACGACAGGAACAGTACGGCAGCAATGCCTTCCAGTCTAAGCACTACCTCACGGGACTGCTGTTCTGCGGTCACTGCGGCGGTAGGTATTACCTCCGCAACTCCGGCAAGTATTCCTATTACGCCTGTTACTCCCGCACCAAGCAGATCAAGAGCATGGTGAAAGACCCGAACTGCAAGAACAAGAACTGGAAGGGTCCCGAACTGGAAGCGAAGATCGACGCCAAGATACGGGAACTGCTGCAATCTCCTGAAATGGCGGCTGAGCTGTCTACGAGCAAACCGGAAACCGTACCCAGCCCCAAGAACGAAAGCGTCGAGCGCCGCATCAGGGAGCTTGACAAACAGATCGGCAAGCTGATGGAGCTCTACCAGCAGGACGACATTCCCGCTGAGTTGCTGGGGGAGCGCATCAATAAACTTTACAATGAGAGAACAGCCCTGCAATCCACCATCACCCCGGAGCCGGAATCCACGGCTGCACCCTTTGATTTGGTGCAGGAACTCATCGCGGATGCCGCACAGGTCTGGGACTTCGCAGATGAGGCGCAGAAGCGCCGGATTATGCAGAGCCTCGTGTCCCGCATCATTCTGACTGAGGATGACGTGGAGATCGAGTGGGCATTTTGAATATTTGGGCAAAAAGAAAAAGCCCTCCCTTGCAGGACTGATCCTGCAAGGGAGGGCTTTGCTTATGCGGCGAGCTTCTGCGTTCTGACCTCGGCTTCGATCTTGCCGAGCAGATACTTCTCGTAGTCCCCATAAACACTTCCGAGAATGGAGATCGTTGTCACGGAGAGCAGCGAAATCGTCATGTCGAGTGAGGTCTGAAGCGCCTTTTTCTGGGCTTCGACATCGAAAATTCCGTCCTTTTTCAGCGCGTCAACATAGGTCTGGCTGGTGTACGAAACGGCAGTAGCCACTGCGTCAGCCGCCTCGTTGACGGCGCAGCGCAGCTGCTCACTGTCGATTTCGTCGCTGATCTTCTTCGAGGCTTTCCTCAGATAGAGGACGATGTAACCCGCCAACACGGGAATAGCGGCGGTGGCAACAGCCTGAATGAGATCAAAAATAAACTCTTTCATAGTGTTCCTCCTAAATCATTTCTTTCGTTTTTCACCGGAGCCGTGGCACCAGCCGATAGCCAGTACCACGACTGCGGAAAAGATCAGGAACAGAACGCCCAATACCAGAATGGTCACAATAATCGTAGTCATCGGTCCTCCGTTACTGGACGATCAGATCCTCCGCTTTCATCGCGGCGGTGACAGCTTTACCCTTACCGATGACTACCCGATCCCCGCTGACCTCAATGACATCGTAGACCGTGAGGTAAACAAAGGCTGCGAGATTGCCGCCGGTGTAGGTTTTGGCTCCGCGCTTCACCTTGACCTTGGAGCCTTTCTTGACGGATGCGTCGATTGCGGCAACATCCGCAGCATTTACCCAGCCGTAGACGGTAGAGCCAGCGCCCGACACGCGCACCAGATGGTACTGATGCTTTCCGTTCTTGGCGACGGCAGTAACCTTCGCCTTGCCGGGTTTGCAGGACTTGGCGTTGTTGGCGTTGGAGCTGGTGTAATGCTTCGTGCCGGTGAACTGAACAGTGTCGCCGATTGCGAACGCCAGCTCGGTCGTCACGGGTTTCTCCTCGGGCTTGGAATCCGCGTAGGCGTCGTAATACTTCTGCCCGTGGCTGGCTCGCGTATTCTTCACGGAGTCATTCTGATTGGCGGGGCGCTCAAACTTAGTCAGCACAACGTCGGATGCCTCCTGAACAGAGGTAGCCTTTTTCAGAGTGCTGAGAACCGTCTTATAGCTCTCGCTCAGCTCCTTGTAAAGATACCCGAGCTGCATACTCAGATCGCAAATGGACTTCTTCTGCGCCTTGGCATAGTTCAACAGACCCTGTTTGCGAGACCAGTGAGTCCACTGTGCCAGACCGTAACCAGCAGAATCCTTGACGAAGTTGGTATAGTCGCCGCAGTCAACGGCGGCGGTGTACTCGTCATCGGAGTAGCCCAGCTTCTTCTCGTAGGTATTCTGAAGATTGTCGGAGCGCAGCGCAGATTCGGCGAAAAGATTGCCCATCAGTCCGGCTACGCCACAAGCATTGCCGATCTTGCCCATCAGGAAGTCCCAGATGATCTTCTCATCACTCTTAGACCCCGTAGACGGGCTCCCAGAGACCACAGAAGCGCCGCTGCCCGTGGCAGGGGTAGTTTTGCCCCCCAGCTGCGAATTGACCGCGGCGGCAAGCTGAGCGTGTCTGTCGTACAGATAATCACCGGGACAGGCTTTCGCCGCGTAGTCACGGTGAACTGTCATGTTGCAGCCGTCCAGATGATTGATTCTCGTGTTCTTTGCGGTAGACCACACCAAGCGCTTGATGTTGTTCCGTTTGCAGATGTCAACGCAGAGCTTCACGAGCGCGGCATACGCCTTGTCCGAAACAGGCCAAGGGTGCTTCGCCTCCGTGTTTGCCACCTCGATGGTGATGGCTCTCTGGTCGTTCGCGCTGGAAGAAGTACACCAAGAGCGGTTTGCCTCATCAACGTAGAGACCGATACGACCGTCGCTGCCGATGCCGTAGTTACTGGATGCCTGTCTGCTGCTCTTTGCGAACAAAGCGCCGCAGGATTCTACAGACAGATTACCCGCCATGCAGTGAACGGTGATGGTATCAATCGTTTTGGTTCTGTTGCCGGAGTGGTTGGGGCTGCGAACAACGCAGTTGACAAGAGGGCTGTTACTCATCGTCGTCACCCCTTCCGTCACCGTCGAAGAAACCGTCAAGAGTCTTCTCATCGACGACATCGCCGTCTTCGTCGTAGATCAAGCCGGTCTTCTCATCGTAGTGCAGTTCACCGACATAGGGCAGATCGTCGTCGATCTCGCCGTTGTAGTAGCGCATATTGAGCGCTGGCTTTTTCTTCTTAGAGATGCTCATGGTTATTCCTCCTTCTGGTCAATCTCTAATGGGTTTGGAGAGATAATCCCTGATAACTTGGATGGAGTTACGGGCGGCAGAGGCGGCGAAAATGCGGTAGTCCAGTCCCGCGCCGTCACCGTCTGAGATTGTGCGAAGTACGGCAAACGGTACGTTGTTGACGTAGCACACCTGCCCGATGCTCGCACCTTCCATCTCGACGGCAATCGCACTGAAGTTCTCACGGATCTCCTGCTTTCGGCTCCGGTCGCAAAGGAACTGATCTCCTGACGCAATCACACCCGAAACGCACTTCAAGCCGCAGCGTAACGCACTCGTGCGTAAGTCGTGCGTTAAAGGCTCGTCCGTGCGGATGTGCGTGGTGTTGATGCCGGAGATCAGTCCTACCGGGTCTCCCAGAGCCGATGTGTCCATATCGTGCTGGCACACGCTGGTAGCAACCGCAATGTCCAGCAGATTCAATTCGCTTGTGAGAGTACCGGCAACGCCGATATTCACCACAGCGTCCGGGGCATACCGCAGAATCATGGTCTGGGCGCAGAGTGCGGCGAAAACTTTGCCCACTCCGCTCACAGCAGCCACGACGCTTCGCCCGCTGATTGTCCCTCTCGTGAAGGTGATACCGCTGACGGTTTCCTCCACAGGGTTGTCTATCACAGCCCGCAAAGCATCAAGCTCCAATTTCATCGCCGCGATAATGCCGATAGTCATAAAAATACCTTCCTTGGTTATGGGTTCGGGGGAGTCCCTTCGCCCGACATCTGTTTGCGGTCTTCAAGCTCCCATTTGCGAGCCTGAACCTGCTCTTTCCGATTTTTGATCCAGCCCATGATGCCGCCTTCCACGGAGCAAGCTCCGTAAACTCCGGCAACGAGGGTGTCAGGAATCGAGCCGCAGATGAGGAACACAATAATCATGGAGATGGTAAAGACCAGCAGGAATAAGCCGAGGACCACGAGAATCCGGTCCATGACCCCGGCTTTCTGCCACCATGATTTCTTGCGTCTGCGTTTCTTCTTCGCTCCGAATATGCTCATGGTGGTATTCCTGTCAGAAGCCGATCTGCGTGAAGATGAAGCCCAGAACGATACCGATGACGGCGGTGGCGACATATCCGACGACATTTCGCCACATCTGACCGTCGCGGCCTTCCAGAGCTTCCAACCGCTTACCCTGACGCTCCTGCTCCCGGCACATATTTTCCATGCTGGTGGCGAGGCGCTCTACCGCAACTGCGATAGTCTGAGTTTTTTCGACGCTTTCTTCAAGGAGTTCGATACGCTTGTTCTGACGAGCGTGTTCTTCTTCCATGCGTCTGCGGAACTCTTCATGCTCCGCTCTCGTGATGGGGGTGTCCATGCTGCTTCCTCCTTTCTGCAAGCATCGTGTGGGGTAAAAAGAGGAGAGGGGCGCTCGCCGCGTCCCTCTCACAACTCACTGAGGATCTCATTTCGTTCCAGCTCTGCCGCCCGAATTACCTCGTCCAGCCCTTCCACAGAGCCAAGCTGGGCGAGTGCGTCAGCCTGAAGCCTGATGATGTCGGCTTGCTCCTTCACGAGAGCAGTGAGCCGTTCGATCAGTTCAGCAGCCGTCACGCCACGTAATCCTCGCCAGTGATTTCCTTATAGCGATCAGCCGTAATCTCACCGGACTCAACACGTTCAGCGAGTTCAGCTTTCACGCCCTTCTGACGGGATGCGGGCATCTCGTCCCAAGTCTTAGTACCGGCAATCAACCGGTTTGCCCAGATAGCGTTCATTGTGTTTTCCTCCTATCACATATTGATGGCTGCATCCAGCTCGCAGATCGCATCCTCGATGGCGCTTACGCGCTCCTCGAAAGCGGCGTCCTGCTCGCACAGAGCATCTTCCAGAGCGGCGGCGTCTTCAGCCGCCTTTTCCGCAACAGGACCGGTTCTGTCCACGGCGCGGTAGTGATGGTCGATCTCGTACCAATCGTAGCAGTTGCCCTCCGCATCCTCCTGACTGTCCAGCTTGCGGACAATGCGGAAGTTGTCGGTGATGACCTGATCGGGGTAGGTACGCTCGATCTGGTGGAAGCCGGTCAGGTCGGTATGATTGCCGCCCTTGGTTTTGAGGACTTCCACTTCGCCCTTTGTTCCAAATACGTATTCCAAGTCAATTCCTCCTTCTGCTGTTTTTGCCGGACAACCTTCTTCAGATCACGCATCAAACGCTCACCTCTGAAAAGAAGCCGGTAGAGATTGAAATTGTTGCAGTGTTTCAACTGCCCGAGGCGGGAGAGGATGCTTGAAGCCGCTCCTGCCATGATGCGCTTGCCTTGACGTTTCCGTCTTCGGTATCGCGCGATTGCCCGCTTCAAGC
>JAGBDG010000138.1 GCA_017937625.1 Muribaculaceae bacterium
AAGCCTTCTCATATCGCCCCTTTCTGACAAACACCGCGGCAAGACTTTCCGACAGCAGACCGTCGTCGCGCGTTTCGGGACGGCTCACCGGTTCCGTGGTCTCAGGCTCGGCTTCCGGTTCATCTTCCGGATGCTTTGCCGATGGGTGACACTCGCGGATAAAGGCGTTGATGAGGGCGTCCTGCGTGCCTTCCGGCGCCTCGTCGGGCTCGGGAAGCTCATTCTGCTCCTGACGGGCGAGAAGCTCGGCATAGTCGGGCGTGGGATTGAATATCATCCGCTCGAGCTGGCGTTCCTCCTCAGGCGTGCACGAGCCGTAGGTCCGAAGGAAGGTGTCTATGACCTCCTCCGTCGCCGGCAGGCTGTCGTTTTCCTCTTCGGGATAGAATTTTGCCCAGTCGTCGCCGTGCTTTGCGAACAGCACCGTCCGGCGGTCAGACGAGCACAAGGCAAGCGCCTGGCTCATGTCAAGACGCTCCTGCTCGGTCAGCATGTCGCCGCCGTGACGGAGAAGAAGAACCATCGCCACCGTAAAATACGGAGCGCGGGCGAGCATAGCCTTCAGCGCGTCGGCGTCAGCCGCGCTCAACGGCTCGCCGTCGGGGAGCGCAAGAGCGCGCCTCAGCACTTCGCTGTATTGTTCCTGCGCTTCCATCACCAGTTGCCCAATGTCGCGTTGAATATCAGTTCCACAAGTTCCTTGGAGATTTCCTCGCACAGCTGATCCTGAACGTCAGTCAGCATTTCCGTCGAGGGGAAGTCGCGGTAGGCGCTGAACGTCTGGTCGACGTCCTTGTTCTCAGCCTTGTTGTCGGTGTACTTGAGGCGTACGGTTATCGTCAGTCGCGTCTGCGACGCCAAAGCGTTTTCGGTCACCGCCTGCGGCGACAGGCTGTAGCCCGTAATTTCGCCCTCGAGCTGAAGGTCGGCGTTGCCGTCGGTAGTCTGCAGGCGCGTGTTCTTGTCGATGTAGTCGAGAAGCTGGTTCTCGAACATCTGTTGCAGCGGCGGATAGACAAGCGCCGCGCGTATGGGGAACTCGGACACATGCACGGTCTTGTACACCGTATAGTCAAGTGCCGAACCGTTGAATTTATAACTTATCCGGCATCCCGTCAGGCAGGCGAGCATTATCGCCGCCGCCAGCACGAGTCCGTGCCTCTTAATCCATTCCATACTCTTTTATTTTACGGTATAGCGTACGTTCAGATATCTGGAGCTCGGCAGCTGCCGCCTTGCGTCGACCGTCGTTGCGCTCAAGAGCTCTCTTTATCGCCTCGCGCTCTTTTTCTTCGAGAGTCTCGGGCACGTCAACGACTTCCGAATAGCTCACCTCGCTCGGCACCGTATGGTTCTGCGTAGTGTCCTGACGGACAACGAGGCTCGTCGGGAAGCTTTCGGCTGCCGTCTCGTGGCGGCTATTGTCGCTCAGAAGCGTGCTTTTGCTAAGTCTCGTCTGATGCGCGGAGTCGAGGCGCTCCTGAAGCTCGTCGATGCGCGACTGCAGATTGAATATCATCCCGAACAGCATCTCGCGCTCGCGTCCGTAGTCGTGCAGGTCGGCTGTCGCGGCCGGTATGTAGCTCGAATCTATCGCAGGGAGATAGCTTTTCAGCGTCTCGGCGGTGATTTCAGCACCTGCCTCGAAAAGGGCGAGCTGCTCGACGACGTTCTTGAGCTGACGCACATTGCCCGGCCAACGGTAGCGGCGCATGCTCTCGTCGGCTTCCTCGCCGAAGGTTATCGCCGGCATGCGGTAGCGCTCCGAGAAATCCTCGGCGAACTTGCGGGTGAGAAGGCGTATGTCGTTGCCGCGGTCGCGCAGCGGCGGGATATGGATCTGCACCGTCGACAGGCGGTAGTACAGGTCCTCACGGAACCGACCTTCGGCAACGGCAGCAAGCAGGTCTACGTTGGTAGCCGCCACGATGCGGACGCTCGTTTTCTGGACGGTAGACGAGCCTACCTTGAGGTATTCGCCGCTCTCGAGCACGCGCAGGAGTCGCGCCTGTGTGGTAAGCGGCAGCTCTGCGACCTCGTCAAGAAAGATAGTGCCGCCGTTAGCCTCCTCGAAGTAGCCCTTGCGGGAGTCGACAGCGCCTGTGAACGCGCCTTTCTCATGTCCGAACAGCTCGGAGTCTATGGTGCCCTCCGGGATGGCGCCGCAGTTCACGGCTATATATTTCGCATGCTTCCTTGCGCTGAAAGCATGGATTATCTGGGGAAAAAATTCTTTGCCCGTACCGCTCTCGCCCGTAACAAGCACCGACAGGTCGATCGGAGCCACACGGATAGCACGCTCCACGGCTGCTATGAGCGCCGGAGCGTTACCGATGATTCCGAAACGTTGTTTTGCCTGGAGCACCTGCGGAGAAGCGGCAGGACGGCTTGTAATGTTTGGCATATTCTTAACTTACGGGTATTACGAACCACAAAATTACAAAAAATTCGCCACACTTCCCCACCTTTTCGCTTATCTTAAGTTTTAATCAACGATGAAAGATTTCATTATGCGCGCGGTTGCAGGTACGCGGTTAAAAAATTATGATGCGGAAACCGGAACGCGTCAATAGGTCAGCAAGTCGAAATAATACATTCTGGTTCTTAGTTCTTCTGTTTCGCTTATTTCATAGAAAGACTTCTCGTCACAGACCCGCGGAAACAACGGCTTAAACCCGTTTCTCTCATAATAAGCCAAAGTGTGAGGGTCATTTACAGCATCGACTAAAATAAAACGGCAACCTGTTTTGTTGTCGGCGCTTATAAACCAATCCTTTATAAAATCCATAATTTGTGCGCCGACCCTGAACTGAGCACCCTGATAATCTTTGTCAACACCCAGTCGCCCGATAAGTACAGCAGGATATGTCCGTCCTTGCTTGTTATATGCGATTACTTTATTAAGATGACGCTTCGGATTATTAGGCAAATGAGTGGTCTGAATACCGGCATTTGCGAGCGTTATCATAGCAATAATTCTTCTATCGTTGGAATTGTCAAGCCAACAATAGGTTTTACCCATAAGATCCCTCTCATAGATAATGGCATCTTCTGCAAAAAAATCGTTGAGGTCATCAACCCCACAATCGAAACGAGCACAATTATTCAGTATAAGCTCATTGAGCCTATACAATGTAGAATCGTTTCCAAGGTTAAATTTGGATTCATCCATTATCTGAGCCACGAAGGGACAGACTCGCGCGAGCGGCGCATAATTTCCTCGATTCTTTTCTCCTGCTCCTCCGAAAGGACACGGCGCGGCTTACGCTCGTTTTCCTCTGCCTGACGTACAAAATCATCAGCCAAAGTACCGGTAAGAATAGGGACTGCTTTAATTGGAGTTGCCATGTCTGATTCTGTTTTATGTTGCAAAGTTACAACATTATAACGAATAAACCTAAGACTTGGATATCAAAAGCATTCGATTTCACCCGATTAAGTGCCAATTAGATGTCCTATAGCCGGAAGGTGACGGGCAAGCCGAAGCGCACATTGACATTCCGCCCGTCTTTCTGACCAGGCGTGAAGCCCGACAGAAGACTTACCACCCTCAGCGCCTCGGCATCCAGAAGCGGATGGACAGGTTCCTTGACCTCCGGAGCGCATACATTTCCGTTCTTGTCCACTACGAACAGGACAATCACCTTGCCCTCGATCTTGTCTTTTACCGCCTCTGCCGGATATTCCATATTCTCGGCAAGAAAAGTCATCAGTCCTTTTATGCCGCCCGGATATGCCGGCAGCACATCAGGGGCCCTTTCAATATATTCTGTAGCCGGGATATCTCCGCTTTCATTTCCGCCGACTGTCTCCTGAGCCATAACGGCAGAAAACAGCATTCCGCAAAATACTATTGTAGCAAATGTTCTGAGCATGGTATTATTCTTATAGTGCCTAAAAGTCATGTCATTCGTCAGAAAAACGTGAAAATCACATGCAAAGTTAAAAAAAATTAGCACAAAACCATAATTAAGCGACATAATTCCGATTTTTTGCTAATAATTGTTTGCAAGATATAAAATAATGTCTACCTTTGCGACAGAACAGACCATTAACCTTAAATCGAATATTAAATTTAACAAACAACTACCGGAAACATCCGAACCGCCGTCAAAGGGTGTAGGAATAATCATCAAAAACCTTTTAAATCACTATGGCAACACCTAAATCAGGCATTATCCTGAAAGAAGGAGAAGAAATCATCCTCGAACTCGAAGCCGAACTCTGGGCGTCCAGCTCTAACCCTGTCGCACAATTCTTTGGCTCTGTCCTGCGCATCATCTACATGATTCTCGGATGCACACGACGCGGCTACATCGTGCTCACCAACCAACGCCTTGTAGAAGTAGCACAGACACGTCTCTGCTACGTGTTCAACTCGTCCAAAGCTGTAAAATATGTCCTGCCGTCGAGCATCAAGGAAGTCGGCTACACCAAGGAAGCAACATTCTGCGGCTGCTTCTGCCAGGCTTATTCCTTATATTATGACGCATTCACACAGCGCACCGCAATCCTCCTCAAGGGCGAGGACGAGCAGGGTGCTCAGCGCATCGTCGACAAATTCTACAATTTCATCGTCATCGCTAACAAATAATATTTCGTGCCACACCCCATAGCCACAACGCGACGCTTCCTGTACCTCAATTTCTGGGCATTTTTTCTGCTCTTCTCAGGTATTGCGCTTGCTGTTCTGCCTGTCTACAGGCTCGGAACAGTGGCTGTGGTCATGCAGATTATCGCAGTTATAATCGTCGGACGCGGCGCGATAAACATCTTCCGTACCTGGGACAACAAGAAAAGGAAATACACCGTCCTTGTCGAGCGCAACCGCGCCGGCATCCGTCCCGACACCTTCAACGAGTATCTCGACGCACCGTGCGGGCGCCTGCTCGTGAAAATAGTGCTTAACGACCTCGGTCAGTCCGACCGCTACAGGGACATGCGCAAGGCGCGCCCCGGATTCTGGACATGCAGGAAAGAGAATTTCCGCCGCCAGAACGTCCGGGTTTACATCAATCCCAAGTTCGACCGATAATCAGTGCAAAACTACCACAAAGCTCCGGTTTCCCCCGGAGCTTTTTTATGCACAAAAATGCCGTCTTGACATCCTTGACTTTCTAAACTTTTTCAATTGCCCCGCATTATAATATAAAAGCAAAAACTCATGGACAACTCGTCGCCCCTTTCCGTTGCGCTCGCCCGCAATGTGCGATATTACGGTTTCCTCGTGCTGTTTCTCGTTGTACTCAGCGCGCAGGGCTCCTTTGTCAACGACATGTACACGCCGGCGCTCCCCTCCATGTGCCGTTTCTTCGGGTGTTCGGTATCGCTCGGGCAGATGGGTCTCACCATGGGCATGATTGGTCTCGCTGCCGGGCAGTTCCTGCTCGGTCCCATCAGCGACCGCTACGGACGCAAACCTGTCGTGATAGTCGCCACGGCGGTCTTCGTAGTGGCGGCGATTGTCAGCATATTCTCCACGTCGATACACGTTTTCAACCTCTGCCGCCTCTTTCAGGGACTCGGAGCGTCGGCCGGATATTTCCTCGCCAAGACCATCCCCGCCGATGTCTATTCTGGTCACAAGCTCGCCGCGCTCATGGCGCTCGTCGGAGCGATAAACGGCATAGCCCCTGCCTCGTCGCCGGTCATCGGCGGTTTACTCGCCGACACATGGGGATGGAAATCGATCTTCATAACGCTTGCCGCCTTCGCCGCATGCATCATCATCCTGTCCTTCTGGATGAAGGAATCTCTCTCCGTGCAGAACCGCTCGAAAGGCTCCTTTCTCTCATCTTTCGGCGGATACGCCACTCTGCTGCGCAACCGCAACTTCATGACGCACACCTGTCTCAAAGGCTTCGCCCTCGGACTGCTCTTCTGCTACATCGCCTCCTCGCCCTTCATAATGCAGAACCATTACGGAATGTCGCAGACCAAATACGGACTCATAATCGGCTTCAACGCCCTCTTCATGGCGGCAGGCTCGATGCTCTCGCTGAAATTCAAACCTTATAAGAAAGCGGCGTTCATAGGCGCCATCATCGCCGCATGCGCCGTCGTAGTGCAGGCTGTCGAACTTTTCGCTTTCAACAGCTTCTGGATCTATAATGTCTGCAATATCGTCTTTCTCTTCGCCCTCGGCATGATTTTCGCCACGTCCAACACCCTCGCCATGAACGAAGGACGCCAGCATTCCGGCGAAGCAGCCGCCGTTATCGGCGTAGCGGGCTACATCGTCGGAGGCATCGTCTCGCCCCTCGCCGGCATAGGCAACATCATGCACTCCACGGCAATCGTCAACCTTGCCCTCATCGTCTTCATCCTCCTTTTCGCCTTCCTCTCCCGCCGCATCCCCGCCGACCTCAACAGCTGATACCGCTACCATCAATTTGCAAACAACTCACCAGCCGTTTCTCAAACACCTAAACTTCAAACAGTTATATTTTTAATTCCCCCGAATTCGGGGGAATTAAAATTTTGGTCAGCAATCAGGAACTATATTCAAAAATCTCTTTCAGCGAGCAATTATAAGCGTTATAATAATAGCACTGTCGCCAACGCAGCTTTGGCGGCAGTGCTACAGTCCGTGGTGAATTACTATATGCCTTTCTTAATTATTCTTATTTCTTAAATTTAAAAGTTTTGGATATACCAGTATTATTGTCTACAATATTCAGAATATACATGCCACCTGACAAACTAGAAATATCAATGAAATCATTGACTGTACCGCTCATTTTCTCACAAGAAGAGTATTCTAACAACGGAGTTATTGTATAATTATATTCACTTGACAGTTGCTCATCTGACTCAATATATATTGTATTATAATCTTGTTTAATTTTTACAGACAAATCATCTAATATTGGTGATACAATTATTGGCACGCTCCGTGATGTTCCGTTCCCATTGTATCCGACGGCTGTAAATGTCGTTGTTTTGGTAATTGTAGCATCAAAATAGCCTTTTTTGAAATCCTTAACCTCTACTTTACTTGGTACGCGAGAACCTTTTCGAAGCTGTTCGATGACAATACGGTCAAGACCCTCTGTGTTTGAAAAATAAACTCTAACTGAACAGCCGAGAGAAACTGATTGAGATGCTAATGAAGATACCGGTTTTAAATATTTAAAGCTTAAATCGACTTTCTGTGGAAGGTAATCTATAACGAAGAATGTACTTTTATATTCACTACCACCATGGCTGTTCGTTTGTTTAGTAGTAATTCTTGCTCTAAGATAACCATCTATAGTTCTAGCGTATTGGGTCTCATCATAATTGAATTTCAAATCTGACATACTGAAATAAGGAACATTGTAATCGAAATACTTCACTAAGTCCCAAGTTCCATCCTTTTTTAATATCGAAACAGACATACCTCGTAATGGAATGTCGCTCCCTTCGTATTGGAATGGGTGAAATGATTGTACATAGTTATGAAGATTTTCTTTCTCTTGATTATTGAGCATCTTTATATTATGTTGTTTTATTTCATTAACGCATTCCATAGTCATTCCAAAAGTGTTGTTATCT
>JAGBDG010000139.1 GCA_017937625.1 Muribaculaceae bacterium
ACGCCCCGGACAGCCGGCAGGCAGTGTTCGAGGTCAAGGCATACAACAACCACGACGGCACCCTCGTCGTCGACGGCACCATGAGCGACTCGGCGGCATACCGCGCCATAGTGCGGCGCCTCGAAGCCGATGCCGTCGACTATGCCGACAGTCTCGCTGTGCTCCCCGGCGACCAATGGGCGCAGGTACGCCTGTCCGTGGCAAGCCTTCGCACGGCAGGACGGCATGCCGCCGAGATGGCTACGCAGGCGCTAATGGGCACTCCCCTGCGCGTGCTCCAGAAAGGCGCAGAATGGTGGCGCGTGCAGTGTCCCGACGGATACATTGCGTGGGTGCCGTCGTCATCGGTAGTCGGAAAAGAAGCCTCCGACCTCGAGGCATGGCGCGCCTCGCACCGATTCATAGTCACCTCCCGCGACCAGATACGCGCCTACCGCACAGCCACAGCCGACGGTCCGCGCGACGTGGTCACAGACCTCGTCAACGGCTGCATCGTAGCCTCTCCCGCCTCCCAGCCCCGCGTGGAGAACGGACGCCTCGAGATAGAGCTTCCCGACGGACGGACGGCATACGCCGACGCTTCCGCATTCTCCCCCATTGAGCAATGGGCGGCACAGAACTTCAATCCCGACGTAATCCTCGACACGGCGTACTCCCTCGAAGGAACGCCCTACCTCTGGGGCGGCACGTCCACCAAGTCACTCGACTGCTCGGGACTCGCCAAGGTGAGCTACTTCGCCAACGGCATCATCCTCATGCGCGACGCCTCACAGCAGGCAAAGACAGGCACACGCATAGAGGCAAAGGACTGGCGCCGCTGCAAGGCAGGCGACCTCCTCTTCTTCGGCAACGCCGCCACGGGCAAAGTGACACACGTGGCAATCTACGACCGCAATGGCAACTATGTCCACTCCTCCGGCAGAGTCAAGCGCAACAGCGTCGACCCCGAGGCTGACAGCTACCTCACCACACCGTTCCTCCACGCCGTGCGCATCAACGGCATGGAAGAGACACAAGGCATCACACGGGCGCGCAACCACCCGTGGTATTTCTAACCCCAACATACCGACCTCGCAATGAACCGACGAAACTTCATAAAGACAGGCATGCTCGGCGCACTCATAGCCGCAAGCCCCATATCCATATCCGCTCTCGACAGCGCCACAAAGAAGACATCACGCCCCGGACGCCTCAACCTCAGCTTCAAGCCCTACGAGCTCAAGCTCCGCCATTCGTTCAACCTCGCCCGCTCGCAGCGCACGACGACCCCCGGCGTCCAGGTGCAGCTCGAATACGACGGCATAATAGGCTACGGCGAGGCTTCCATGCCTCCATACCTCGGCGAGACCGTCAGCTCCGTATGCCAGTACCTCTCGAACCTCGACATGGCACAGTTCGCCGACCCCTTCCGCGTCGAGGAAATCCACGACTACCTCGAGAAGGCAGCCCCCGACAACCGCGCCGCCAAGGCATCGGTCGACATCGCCCTGCATGACCTCCTCGGCAAGATAATGAATCAGCCATGGTACAGGATCTGGGGTCTCAATCCAGACAAGACCCCCAACACCTCCTTCACCATAAGCTACGACGCCGACCCCGAGGAGATGCGAAAGAAAATAGAAGAGACCAAGCCCTACAAGGTCATCAAAATCAAGATGGGGCTCGACCACGACAAGGAGATAGTCGAGGCGTTCCGCCGCTTCTCCGACGTGCCTATATGCGTCGACGCCAACCAGGGCTGGAACGACAAGGAGAAAGCACTCGAGATGTGCCACTGGCTCGCCGAGCGCAACTGCCTCTTCGTCGAGCAGCCCATGGACAAGGCGGCTATCGACGACACCGCATGGCTCCGCGAGCGCTCTCCCCTGCCCATCATAGCCGACGAGTTCCTCCAGCGCCTCCCCGACGTGCGCCGCGCCGCCGGTGCCTACGACGGCATCAACATCAAGCTCATGAAGAGCACCGGCATGCACGAGGCCTACCAGATGGCAGTACTCGCCCGCGCCCTCGGCATGAAAGTCATGCTCGGCTGCATGACGGAGACCTCGTGCGCCGTCACCGCCGCCGCGCAGCTGTCGCCAATGGCCGACTGGGCTGACCTCGACGGCAACCTTCTCATAGCCAACGACATCTTCGACGGCATAAAGATAAACGACGGCAAGATAGTCATCCCCGAACGTCCCGGCATCGGCGTTGTCCCCGTATGACGCACGATTGCCCTCACTTTCATCAATACCATTTATGATAAACACACCTGAATACTCACGCAACGAGCTTGTCCGCTTCTTCGGCAAGCCCACATCAGAGCTTACCAAAAGCGACATCATCGAGTTCATCCTCTCCAAGGAGATAACGATGGTCAACTTCATGTATCCCGCCGCCGACGGCAGGCTCAAGACCCTCAATTTCGTCATCAACGACCTCGCCTATCTCGAGACCATCCTCACCCTCGGCGAGCGGGTCGACGGCTCCTCGCTCTTCCCCTTCATCAGCGCCGGCAGCTCCGACCTCTACGTCATTCCCCGCTACCGCACGGCATTCGTCGACCCCTTCGCCCCGCAGCCTACCCTCACGATGCTCTGCTCCTTCTTCGACAAGGACGGCAAACCATTCGAGAGCGCCCCGGAGTATCTTCTCGACAAGGCATGCTCCACCTTCACCAAGCTCACAGGCTACCGCTTCCATGCCATGGGCGAGCTCGAGTACTACGTCGTAGCCGACGACCCAGGCGCCTTCCCCGCGAGCGACCAGCGAGGCTATCACGAGTCGGGACCATTCTCGAAATTCAACGACTTCCGCACCGAATGCATGGCCATCATAGCCTCATGCGGCGGTCAGATCAAATACGGACACTCCGAGGTCGGCAACTTCACCCTCGACGGCAAGATATACGAGCAGAACGAGATAGAGTTCCTCCCCGTCGACGCCCGCGACGCCGCCGACCAGCTCATGCTCGCCAAATGGGCTATCCGCAACCATGCCATGCGCCGCGGACTCGACATCACTTTCGCTCCCAAGATAATTGTAGGCAAGGCAGGTTCCGGTCTCCATATCCACATGAAGCTCGTGAACGCCGACGGAACAAGCGCCATGACCGCAGGCAACTCCCTCAGCGAGGCTGCCCTCAAGGCGATAGGAGGCATCATGGACCTCGCTCCGGCAATCACGGCGTTCGGCAACACGAACCCGACGTCTTATTTCCGCCTTGTCCCGCACCAGGAGGCTCCGACCAATATATGCTGGGGCGACCGCAACCGCTCCGTCCTCGTCCGCGTTCCCCTTGGCTGGAACTCGACAGCCGACATGGCGGCGACAGCCAACGGCGCCGACAAATCGCAAGGCTTCGGCAACGTCGACAGCCGTCAGAAGCAGACCTTCGAAATCCGCTCAGCTGACTGCTCAGCCGACATCTATCAGCTCCTTGCCGCGCTTTCCGTAGCCGTCCGTCACGGCTTCGAGATGCCCAACGCACTGGAGAAAGCACGCCGGTGCTACGTAGACGTCGACATACACAAGGACGACAACTCCGCCATACAGGCGAAACTCGACACACTGCCGGCATCTTGCGCGCAGTCTGCCGACCGTCTCGAGCAGTTAGCCGACGTGTTCACCGAGCACGATGTGTTCCCGGCGTCACTGATAGAGGCGACGGCTAATAAGCTGAGGTCTTTCGACAGCAAGGAATCCGAGGAAGCTCTACGCAATCCTCAGATAATGGACAAACTCGTAAAAGAATACTTCTACTGCGGCTAAACGGGTATCACCAGCATCGGGATATCCGAGCAGAACAGAATCTTGTGTGCCAGACCGGGATTGAAAAGACGACTGAACGCGTTTTTCCTACGGTTTGGCACTACTATTAAGTCATAGTGGTTCTGGTCGTTCAGCATGGCGAACTCTTTCTCGCTGTCTTCCTGACGGACGGGAACAGTGACGAAATGGACGTTCTTGAAATTAGCCGTGCAGTAGTCGCCGAGACGCCTCATAGCCTTGTCGGCTGAAGAATCGGAGAAGCGTCTCTTTTTCGGTATGTGCACTATGCTGACGTTCGCGTTCGTCGGCGAGAGCATGCGGTACATAGTGTCCATCGCCAGAATATCGTCCTGGTCGAGATTGCTCATGAAAAGAATGTTTGTCGGACTCAGCTGCTTCGCAAGATCGG
The DNA here is from genome assembly GCA_017937625.1 of Muribaculaceae bacterium. Lineage (GTDB taxonomy): Bacteria > Bacteroidota > Bacteroidia > Bacteroidales > Muribaculaceae > CAG-873. The sequence goes on from JAGBDG010000139.1 coordinate 4,163, forward strand.
CAGGCTCTGGCACTGTAAGCACAGTGAATCTGCCCTGATCGAGAACTTCTGCCGTCACGCTGCCTATCATATCCGATTCTTTCTGGTCGGCTCCGCGCGTTCCCATGACAATAAGTGACGGAAGACTGCTCTTGGCGTACTCGATAATAGAGTCTTCAGGCACGCCTTCCACCACGACCTGCGAGATTCCGACAACGGGTATCTCTCCTTTTTTCATCGCCGAGCGAAAACGCTCCTTGAAATTCTCCATCAGTCGTCTCGCATTGCTCACCATCTGCTCGCGCGCTCCGCTCTCGCCTATCTCGTATGAAAGACTGTCGGAGAACTGCACGTTTCCGGCAATATACGGGTCGATGTAGCTGTATAAAAAGGTTATACCTTCTTTTTTCTTCGCAGCGATCAGCGCGGCAATCTTTGCGGCGGCAAAAGAGCGCTCGCTGAAATCGACAGGAACGAGAATCGAATGCTTTTCCTCACCGTCGTGCGACGGGTCAAGGCGGAAAAGCTCCTTGTTCTCGATAATGCGTAGTGCAAGAGGGAGGTCTGTTTCAGGGATACGGACCCTCACGCCGGAGGAAAGTCCGGGAACCTCGAGATTGACATTGTTCAGTTCCACTTTTATACCTTCGCTTTCGAGAAGCGCGCGCAACGCGAGAGCCTTGTCATAGGTGTGGATTGCAACGGTGATGTAGCGAGACGACATATAAAACCAATATAATCCATATAACAAAGGACGCGGTTATCCCCCGACGTCCTTTGCCTTATCTTTAAAACTCTAAAATTTATTCAGCTTCCTGCTGCTGGAGAATCTCGACAGCCATGTCGTATATTGTACTGTCATCGAGAACGACGATGCCACCGTCGGGACCCGGTTCTATGTGAACACCACAGTTCTTACCGAAATCGTAGTTTGATCCGCCGAAATAGTTGCGAACGGTCTGAACGGTGGTGTTCAATCTGTCTGCAATCTGATGCATCGAACCGTCGGGAAGACGATCTTTGAGTCGACGTAACTCGTTGAAGGTGATGGTCTTAGTCATAATATTTAAGGGTCTCTATAGGGTTAATGATTCGTTAGTAATCTTTACGGAGTCTAAATTAGTGCCTATTTTTGAGTTTCGCAAACATTTTGACAAAAATATTATATGTTTAATAACATATTTCAATATTCCAGTCTGCTATTACTTCAATTTGTAACTGCTAATTCTTTGATTTTAAATTCTTTCAACATCCGAAGCGCGAAGCCATGCCTTTGTGTTGTTGTTTATCTTCACATTGTACCACATCGGCGAAACCGGATCGTCGGGTGTTGCCACTGAATCGACAATCTCGACCACGGTTCCCTCGTGTATTGTCACGACTTTGTCCGCACCGGGCTTAGAGGCACGCGGAGCGGAAGTAAGCTGGGTACTCGGCACTACCACGACCGCACTGTCATGCGAGGTGGCGAGTGACTCGCTGTCCGACGCCACTATCAGAATGTACAGAAGTACAAACACGAGCACAAGGCCGCCGAAGAAACTTACCTTGCGCAGAGTCACGTTGGTAGAAAAGATATATACGCCGACCGCCGTCATGACGAGCACGAACACGATGAATGCCGTCCATGCCCAGGCGTTGGCAGTCATGGAACTGACAATCGAATGGTGGATAGATGCAAGGAACGCAGTATCGTCCTCGGGACGGTCCTGAATTCTGCCGCGGACAAACTCAAGATTGGTGCGGGCATCCTCGTTCGTAGGGTCGATACGCAACGCCCGTTCGTAGCTCACCACAGCTTTGCCGAGTTTGTCGGCACGGAAATATGCGTTTCCGAGATTATAGTATAAGTCGCCCGATTTTCCTTCCTCGGCAATCGACTTGTTGTAGAGGTCAATTGCCTTGGTATACATTTCGGCGTTGTATGCCGAGTCTGCCTGCTGACCGAGAGTCATTGAAAACGACGGTACGGACAGGATAACCAATAACAGAACTGCCAAAATATTTTTCATGTCCTCTTATCGTTTCTTTGTGTTTTCGATGTTGTTAATCACCTGAGAAGCCTTGGAGTAAAGCTCTGCCACCTCGTCGTCGGAATGGGTCGGAGTAAAGCGTGCCATCTCGCATCGGTCGAGAACGTCGAGCACATCCTTAATCTTGTCTTCCGATACTCCGTAAGCCTCAAGTTTCGAGGAAATATTCTCCCTCGTAAGCTGCGAGGCAGGTATGGAAAGTTTGTCGGACATATATCCCCACAGGGCACCCGAAAGCGCGGCGTAGAACTTATCGTTTTCATGGCGGTCCATGAATCCGCGGGCTGCCTTGAGCCGCTTGGTGGCGACACGTGAGGCCTTGGCGAGCTTACGCCCCACTACATCCGCTTCGAGACGGATATGGCGCCGGTAAATAACAATCAGACCGATAAGAACGAGAGCCACAATCACATAAGCAAGCCAGTAATACGTGCTACTGAAATGATATGCAACCTCCATCTTCTGATCGCCGGGGCGAACGGGGTGGATATGAAGGATATCATTAATCGTATTGTCGATATTCTTCTGCTCCACTACGGCAGCCGAAGAATTGCCTTTGAGAACCTTGATAGGCATATCGGGAACATCGACAGTGACATATTTCTTAGTCTCCGGATTGAAATAGACGAAATCCGTACCGTCGATAGTAAAGTTACCTACCTCCTGAGGCACAAAGGTGAAGTCCGTGGTGTACGCGCCGCTCATGTTTGTGCCACCACCTATAATATTTGCCTCGATATCGGTCTTTGGGGTATAGACATCTATACCAGCAGGGAACTGGACGGAGGGTTCGCTCAGATATTTGATGTTGCCGCGTCCTTTTATTATATAGGAGTAGACTGCGGCTTCATTCGTCCGGAGAAGTTCTGTGTCGAGACGTGTATCAACGGTGAAAACGCCGACAGCGCCATTGAAGCCTGCGGGTTTGGGTTCGGGCAGCGGGTTAACCTGCAGCGATGCGGCATTCGACGATGTTGTCACCTCCCGTTCGACAGGACGCTGTGTGCGGAAGAAGCCCATATTGACTGTCTCATACTGCACTATCGTAACATCGTACTTACCGGAATTGACGCTAAGCTTGCCCGAACGCTGCGGATAGAGAAGGAGACGCTTGAGAACAGCCGTGTGATAGTTCTGTCCGTTATAATGCTCTATCGAAGTCTCCATATCGACAGGCAACTCCTCGGTAAGGAAACCTTCGAACGCGGGCTGCGTGGTGACTAGAAATGAGGAAATGTCGAATTTAGTATAGACCTTGATAGTCGCGACAACCGGTTCTTGCTCATAGACGCTTGATTTCGAGAAGAAAACACGCACAAGAAGGTCGTCGGAAGAAATTCTGCCGGGTTCAGGAGCCGAGACACCGCCCGACTGCTGCTGACTTGAAGAAGCGTTTGAATAACTCTGGCTCTGAGTGCGGTTGGGAGGGAGAATCTTGAAGCTTGCGGGCTTGGAATGCAGAGTCTTGCCGTCGGCGTTTATCGAAACAGAAGGAATCTGAACGTCGCCTGCCTTGTCGGCGCGGTAGACGAAAGAAAAGTCGATAGAATACGACGACGTCATCTTGCCGTTGATAATCTGGGTGCTCTGCATCGTAGATGTCGACGGTCCGTAAAGCAACGTACAACCTTCGAGCTGGGGCGCAGCCGGAGGATTGCCCTCGCTGTCGGACAGACGGAAAGTGATATTGAAGTTTCTGCCTTCTATCACATTTCTCGGCTGAACAAGCGAGAAAGACTGTGCCACTGCGGCAAGCGAAACCGCCATGGCAAGAAGCATAAATAGTAGAAAACGTTTCTGGCGCATAGTCTTTATGATTACCAGGGTTTATCCGATTGAGGACGACCGACAGCCGGTTCCTGTTCCTGCACTTTCTTGCGTGTGGAATTTTCCTTATTCTGCATTGACTGCAGAATCTGCTGGGCAGACTGAGTCATCGGCTGTTCCTGAGGCTGCTGTTGCTGCTGTTGTTGTTGGTCCTGCTGTTGCTGCTGCTCCTGCTGC
>JAGBDG010000140.1 GCA_017937625.1 Muribaculaceae bacterium
CGGCGGTTATGTGAAAACACATGGCTGGGAGAACACAAGCAATGCAGGGCAGATAAGCCTTTACAGCAAACTGCAATATAAACGTATGACGTTCGATATTGCGGCAGGATATTTCTATCTCAATCAGAATCATACGGGAGGAGATGTTTATGAAACCTTCCGTCTGCCACAGCCTGATGGAAGTGTCAATGTATTTGAACGTAATTCAATTCAAGACAAAGGCAAATGGATCAAGAACCAATATTGGCCGACGTTCAAGGCTCTCTATTCCTCTGACAAAATAACTATCCTTAATGTCGTTGGTGCAAGTTTCGACCATACTCCACGTAACAACAGTTCCGGCACGATTGAATACACCCCTGCGATAGCCGAGCGCGTTGACTATTCGCATAACTCCTCCAATCGCATCAATTCTGTTTCTTACAGCGGCTACTGGAATTTTATTCTCAACGACAAGAATACAATAAACTTTTCCCCGCGGTATGCTTACTCGCATACGAATACAGGTAGTCTGTATACTGAGGTCGGTGCCGGTGAATTTTATAATGCCGCAAGAGACAACTCTCACCAATTCAGCGGAAATTTGACATACACCCATTCGTTTGGTAAATGGGGCTCTATCAATGCCATGTTCCAGACTATCATCACCTCTAATAGCACAAGTTATTACGGCACAGCAAATACAAGCGACAACGCCCGGACATACCGTGTCGGTCCGGGTGTGCAGTATAGCCTGTCAAAAGGCAAAGTATATGGCATGATTGGATTCGGCTACCATTGGGACAGACAGAAATATCTTGATTACAAAGATGATTCCACTGCTCCGTGGATAGATTTCTCACTACAATATGCGCCGAATGACCGCCATTCGGTACGCGGCGAATTTCATCACATGAAATCAATTCCATCGTCAAATTACCGTTCCGCTGCCATAATTCAGAGCAACCCGCTCATGAGTTATACGGGCAATCCCAACCTGGTTTCCTATGGCAGTTACGATGCAGGTGTGAATTATTCCTTCATACCGAGCAATAAATTCAGCATTTCTGCCTTTGCTTCTACATGGATAGTCGATAATCGGTATGTCTATGATTATGTACCTTCAGAAACAGGCATCCTGCGGACAATCCGACAACCGGGTGGTGGATACTCACAATGGACTTATGGTGCATACGCGAGTCTACGCCTTTTTGATGGCAAGCTCCAGTTGACGGCACAACTTACTGGAACATCAGTGCATAATGGCGAGCCGTATAATCTTGACAAAACGAATATCAACTATGCTTTTCAGGCAACCTACTATCTCGGTAACTGGAATTTTTCAGGACTGTATTACTCTCCGCAAGGCTTCCCTGATGGATGTATGGTTGGAACCTGGATGAAAACGAAATCATATTATCGCGTTGCCGCCGGATGGTCCGATTCCTCATGGAACCTGCAACTGCAATTTGCCAACTTTGCCCGCTGGAAGTGGAGAAGTAACAAAAGCATAATGCACAGCCGATATTACGATAGAATCGAACAGTCCTACTCGATTAACGACCACGCTTTGGCTCGCCTGTCAGTGACATATACCTTCGGTTTTGGCAAAAAGATTCAGCAGGGCGACGAGGCTTCTCAGCAATCGGGTGTCAATTCAGGAATCTTGAAATAAGAAACAGCCCCTCATACTTTAGAAAAACCTCGGCAGCAAAGTCGAAGTTTTCTTATGGAGTTGCAGTACCGCCGCACTTTTCATAAACTATTGACCGTTCGCTTTCTTGATGTCGGCGAGGGACACGTTCTCGTTGCGGAAACGCGCCTTGGGGTTCCGCTCGCCGCGGGCGAGGGTCAGAGCCTTCTGCGGGCAAGAGTGGACGCAGGCGAGACAGTCATGAGGCAATTGCGGGAAGACCGACGGCTGCGGCAGACGCGGAGACGGCGAAAGCGCCCATCATCTTCAGCGCTGTGCGGTGGCTGATGTTTTTATCTGTGTTCTTAGACTGAGATTTGGTTTATCATTCGCGATATTGGGTGGGATTCAGACCGAGCGTGCGCTGCACGTAGCGGCTGAAATATGCCGGCGAGGAGAAATGCAGCATGTCGGAAATCTGGACAAACGTGAGCGTCTTGTCGCGCAGCAGACGGGCGATGTCGAGCGACGTGTAGCGGTTGATCCAGTAGTTCGCCGCATAGCCGCTGACTTTCTTCGACACCTCCGAGAGATATTTCGGCGTGACGCATAGCTTGTCGGCATAGTAGCTTACCTCGCGGTGCTCGCGAAATGTGCCGCTGTCGAGCATCTCGATGAACCGCGTCATGATAGACGTCTGCTGCGTGGATATCTCGCTGTCGCCGTAGAGGCGGGCATGGAAATCGAAGAAATCGAGGATTGCCGACTGCATGGCGTTGATGACGGTCTCGCGCCAGAAAAGATGGTTCGTATCGTTGACTCTTGACTCGAGCAGGTCGTAGTCGCGGAGGCAGACTTCGTACTGTTCGGGGGTAAGATGCATCAGCGGATTGAGGAAAAGCGCCATCGAGCCCTTTATTCCATAGTTGGACTGCGGAGTACACAACTCGATGAAGGAGGAGCGCGCATAGATGATTCTGCAGCGGAAATCGGGCGAAAGACGGACGTCCTCGATAAGTTCGCGCCTGCGTATGATTGAAAGGTCGGCATGACGGAGCTCGAACTCACTGCCGTTATAGCGGTATCGGCACGAGCCGTCGATGCAGAGCAGATGAGCGAGATATTCGTCGTTCGGGCTGACCGGCACTGCGTCGATTCTGTCGGTAATGATTATGTCGTTGTTGTTCCCAGGCATAAGCGATTATGTTGTGTGCAAAATTACGACAAAAACGCGGAATCGCACAAGCGGCGATTTGCAAAAGTGCCGCTTATTTCGACTAATTAGCTTGCTATTTTTTCGGTTTTTAATGCACATTTTTCGGTTGGCGGCAAGGTCCCTGACCTCGATAATGTCGAAGAACACGGCGGTCGAAAGCGTCGCAGCCGAAGCGCATGACGGAAAAGAAACAGTCTACAATCTCAACGGACAGCCCGTCGACGCCGATTCCGTCAAAACCGGAATCTACATCGTCCACCGCCCCGACACCACCGAAAAACGATTGATCCGAAAATGAAAAAAGTGGTCGAATCCGACCACTTTTTTTATGAGCCTATGCAGGAATGTGCGTACCTTTGCAAATAAAAAACTGACTATGAAACGTCTTTTCCGGCTTCTTGCAATTATCATAAATGCTTTGCTCCCATGGAATATTTCTTATGGCGAGGTTTTCAATACTTCTAAATCTTTCGATTTATTATGTCTGTCTCAATATATCGACCATATTAAAGATGATGCACGGTTTGCTGAATTATGCTCTGATTCCGTTTTTATCGCCTATGTTTCCGAAGTAAATTCTAATTGCAGTGCCTCAAAACTTTGCAATCTTTATTCTGAAATACATGGGGATAAAGACGATATTACAAAATGCCTGTTCACAATTCAGCATTTAGACAGCCTCGCTCGCGGTGTCGAATGGGCGAAAAGCATCCTTTCGGTTCAGCCTCAACTTTCGTATATCTGTCATAAACTGGTTGAACATGGGTATTCTGATTATTGGGATAATACAGTTTATCCAAAGTTGAAATCACATATCGACAACTATAATCTGAATAAGGACTTGCTTAATAAAATAAACAAAAGCCTTGCGGATTTTTTCTTACCTGAATTTCTCTCCGACACCCGACCCAAAATATATATTCTCGATATTGAGAATGCTTTTAATCTTTCAGATGAATCATTTTGCTGCACACCGCTTATTCTAAATCCTGAAATAGAAAGACGATTGCGATTGAATTTTATGAATATTTATATTCATGAGAATTTACATAACCTGCACATTTCTCCCGAACTTATGGAGAAACTTAACGAACTTGACAGTGATTCATTTTATAGAATTAATGAGGATACGGCACAGGCACATGGAGAAGGCAGAAACGAGGCTTTCGTCGTTGCCGCCGAGGTATTCATATCTCATAACTTAGGGATTCGGGACAATCAAAATGTTTTTGACGAATTCTCACAATATGTTGACGGCAGTCTGGTACTGGCTCCGATAATATATGTGAATCTGTCTAATCGTATGCCTGATGAATCATATAATGATTTTCTTATCCGTTTATTTGACGAAGGCACTCTGAGGGCTGGCGCCATCAAGGATACTTACGACAAAGCCATGACCTCCATTCAATCAAAAATTGCTGAATAAGTCGCACAGGGATTATCTGCTTTTGCGGAGCTTGGCGACGGCGTTTTCGAGCGGATATAGCTGAGATACGAAACACCGTCTCGGTATTTATAAGTGACGACAAAATCCACTTCCTGAGGGTTAAAGCGAAGTCCGCGCGGCTTCTTGAAGAGGATGGCGCGCTTATAATTATTGCGGCATTTTTTACCAAAACTTCAAATAGGTTTTCCAGGGAGTCGCAGGGGAGTAATTTTTGTAAGAACCGCCGTAATTTGGATAATGCGGCTGACGGTTATTGCGACTAATTTTGCAGGAGTAATAATACGTCAATCAGAAAGCAATATGAAGTACAGAACTTTGGGACTTAGCGGACTGCGCGTATCGGCTGTCGGACTGGGCTGCATGGGCATGAGCCACGGCTACGGAGAACCGGCTGACCGACGCGAGATGAGCCGCCTGCTCACCGACGCGGTCGACATGGGCTATACCATGTTCGACACGGCAGAGATATACGGTACTGTCGACGACCCGCACGCCAACGAGGAACTGCTGGGCGAAGCGCTTCACCGCTTCCGCGACCGGATAGTGCTCGCCACAAAATTCGGTCTTACATTCGAAAATCCCGAGGGCGACGGACCGCACCCGCTGATACCCGACTCGCGCCCGGAAAGCATACGCCGCGCTGTCGAGGGATCGCTGCGCCGCCTGCGTACCGACCATATAGACCTTTACTACCAGCACCGCATCGACCCCTCTGTAGAGCCTGAGGAAGTCGCCGGCGTGATGGCAGACCTCATCCGCGAAGGCAAGATTCTCCACTGGGGCATCTCCGAGGCTGACGAGGAGTATCTTCGCCGCGCCCATGCCGTATGCCGTGTCGCAGCCGTCCAGAACCGCTTGTCGATGATGGCGCGGTGGCACGAGGCTCTGTTCCCGACGCTCGAGGAGCTTGGCGTGGGATTCGTGGCGTTCTCCCCGCTCGCCAACGGGCTTCTTACCACCAACTACAGCGCGTCGTCAACTTTCGACCCTCATTCCGACTACCGCGCAGCCATGTCACAGTTCCGCAAAGACAGTTTCGAGCATAACCGCGAGCTTATGGAATACATCCTTAATCTCGCCGACGAGCACCATGCCACTCCTTCGCAGATATCTCTGGCATGGATGCTCTGCAAGAAACCGTGGATAGTGCCTATCCCCGGAACCCGACATCTGTGCCGCCTGAAAGAGAATGCCGGCGCCGCCGACGTAGAGCTGACGCAGGAAGAAGTAGAGACAATAGACCGCACTCTGAACACCATGCCTATGAGCGAGGTGTTCGGCGGTTCGAAAATAATAGCGAAACAGGAGGTAAACTAAATATCATGCTCCCCGAAGTAATTTGTCATATAATGAGTTCGGTGCTGTCTGCAGAGACACGTCCTTACGGTGTGGTCTGGCTGCGCTACAGAATCCACCATAAGTAACCGCCGGCTTGCAAAAATATCGGCAACAGTTGCACATATTGCGGATGTCGCCATTCCGTGCCCAACATCGTCTCTCGACTAATTGTTAGTTCCGGCGAGTCCGCTGTGAAATACAAACTTAAACATGAACATAAATCACCTTACAGCCCTATACGGCGGAGGATGTCGACTGGGTCAACGAGCAGTCGCGCTACACGCAGGAGCATCTCAACCAGTCGCTGCGCCCCGCGCTCAAGCCCGTCGACGTAAACTTCGCCGAGGTCGACACCGTATTCATCGGCTTCCCCATCTGGTGGCACGAGGAGCCGGCAATCATCCGCACATTCCTCGACAACTACAAGGAACAGCTCAAGGGAAAGGTTCTCTATCCTTTCTGCACATCGTACGAAAGTCCCATGTCGGAAGCTGACGCCACACTCCGCAAAGGCTATCCCGACTACAGCTGGAAGACCGGTCTTCGCCTGCCCGCGAAGCCCGAGGAAATCAGGAAGTGGATTGATCAGTAAATCATAAACTGTGCTGCGGAGCGAGGACTGACAAAAGCCCCCGCCCCTTCTTTGCGGTCACACATCCCGGACTTTGTCGCATGAAATTTGGACGGATTCGGATTTTGCCATACATTTGCAGTATATTCCGAAAACAACCTGCACCATGGCTCCTAACAAGCTCTATCTCAAAAGCCGTCAATATCTTGCCTCGCACAAGCGGCTTGCTCTTTTCCTTTCGCACGGCGGTCTGCACATCGCGCTGCTTGTTCTGCTCCTGGTCGGGGTTGTCCTGATGGCAAACGACTTGCGGGTTTCGTCGAAAAATGTTCCCGTTATTCTCGATTTCGAACTTGGCGACAGCACCGTGAAATCGAAACTCACTAATTTCTGGCTGATGGTCGACGTCGGAAAGAATGACAATACATGCACAGCATACTCCGCACACGCCGTTTTTGGCGACAAATGGTTCGAGACAGCAACTCCCCCGTTCGTACCATATATCAAAGTACGGATGAACAGCGGAGCATACCACAAGTCATTTCATGTCAAAGACAAAGATGGCAAAGACCTGAAGCTGAAGGGTAATTTCGGAATAAGGAAATTCGAAGTCAATCAGGAATTCGCCGATTCCATGGTTATCGACTCCTCCGATTTGTCGCGAACACTGTTTTCATGGAACTCCGACCTAAGCAATAACCGAATCTCCGCCGCCGGGTCGGTGAAAAACGAATCGTGGAAAAACAACCCGTACTACTCGCTCTATATCCGGTTCCACTACAATCCTAAAGAAATAGATGGGCATATCCTGCCAATGTCGACAGACAGTCTGAACCTTAATAAAGCGGAACCTTTTGAGACCCAGATAAAGATAAGGTTCGAGATGGACAAATTCGAGATGAATCAGCCGCGAATGGTGGCTTATAAATCTATCCAGCCGTCGCCTTCGAAAGTGGGACTTGACTATATTGTCTACGACGACCCGGCGCAAATCCGCGACATACTGAACAACGGCATCTACATCGAGGCTGAGGACGTCGCTCTGGCGAGAAAAGCCGAACGGCATGCCTTTCTGTTCAGTGTGCTGTTGGGTACTCTCATAGCGTTTATGCTCGACGTAATCGTAAACCTCATTCTGAAATGGCGCCGTCTGAGACTCCAAAAATAAGCGAAAGTTCAGTTTTATAGCGGCAACTTCAACAGAGCAAAAGGTCACTGCCTCCCGATTGGAAGTACCGCGTTTCATTTTTCGAGATTTTTATTGTATTTTTGCGCTGTAAAAACAACTTATTAGCATGAAGAATCTTGTAACACGCTCTCTGAGCGGAATAGTATATGTAGCGTTAATCGTTCTGTCGGTCCTCGGCGGATGGGACTGGTTCGGTCTTCTTTCAATCGTGTTCACGGCATTCGCAGTCATAGAGTTTGAGAAGATAGTGGTCGGTCCGAAGGCCGCCGGTGTAAGAAACGGTCTGATAGCGCTCGACGTCGTGACAGCGCTTATCGTGGTGTCTATCATGCACTTCCTCGACTGCCCCTACTGGCTTCTGGGAACTTTCGCACTGCTGATACTATGCTATACCCTCATACGCTTCACTCTCGCGCTCTACGACAAATCGGCGACGGCTTTCGCCGACTGCGCATGGTCGGTTCTCACTATCGTTTACATCGCCGTGCCTTTCGCCATGCTCAACGCCATGTCGCTCTATTGCGAGCCGTGGCAGACCGTAGTGCTCGCCATGTTCATCATGATATGGCTCAACGATACGGGAGCCTACTGCGTGGGCTCGCTCTGCGGAAAACACAAGATGTTCCCTCGTCTGTCGCCCAAGAAATCGTGGGAAGGCTTCGCCGGCGGTCTGTTTTTCTGTATTGCCGCAGGTGTAGCCGCAGCGTTTATTTTCCCTGACATATTCTCGCTGCCCCTGTGGATTCTGTTCGGCATCATGGTATGCGCGCTCTCGACGTGGGGCGACCTTTTCGAATCGCTCCTCAAACGCAGCCACGCCATCAAGGACTCCGGACATCTCATCCCCGGTCACGGCGGCATTCTCGACCGCATCGACTCGCTCCTTTTCGTGAGCATAGGAGTCTTCATCTTCACTTTACTCTTTGTCTAAGCGCATATTAGCTGCCGATGGACTGGCTTGAGAATCTTTTTTTCGAGCAGACGCCCCTGCAGGCGCTTCTGGTGCTGGGACTTATCATCGCGGTAGGTCTCGGTCTGGGCAAACTGCGCATCGGCGGCATATCTCTCGGCGTCACCTTCGTGTTCTTCGCCGGCATCCTCGCCGGACACCTCGGACTGGCGATAGACCCGGCAATGCTCTCCTACGCCGAGAGCTTCGGACTCGTGCTCTTCGTCTACGAGCTCGGACTCAAGGTCGGACCGGGCTTTTTCAGCTCCTTCCGCCAGGGTGGCGTCAAGCTCAACCTTCTCGCCCTCGCAGTCATCGTCCTCGGCTCCCTCATGGCTCTCGCCTTCTCGTTCCAAAGCGGGCAGAACATAGCCGACCTCGTGGGCGTGCTCTGCGGAGCGTCTACCAACACCCCCGCGCTCGGCGCCGCCCAGCAGTCGCTGCAGCAGCTCGGCTTGCCCGTAGGCAACACTGCCCTCGCCTGCGCCGTCACATATCCTCTCGGCGTCGTGGGCGTCATTCTCGCCTTTGTCATAATCCGCAAGACCATCGTCCGCAAGTCCGACATCGCCCCTGCAGGCTCGACAGAGGTCAACCACACGTATATCGCCACCTTCCGCGTCACCAATCCCGCGGTTTTCGACATGGACATAAAGAGCGTCAGCGCCCTCTCGCACTGCCACTTCGTCATATCGCGCCTGTGGCACGACGGCAAGGTCACAATACCCAACTCCGACACCGTCCTCGCAAAGGGCGACCGTCTGCTTGCCGTCACCACCGACAAGGAGCAACCCGAACTACGCATGATTTTCGGCACCCAGGAGGAGAAGGACTGGAACAAGGACGATATCGACTGGAACTCCATCGACTCCTCGCTCGTCTCGCGTCACCTCGTGGTCTCGCGCCCCGAAATCAACGGAAAGAAACTCGGCTCGCTCAGGCTCCGCAACAGCTACGGCATCAACATTTCCCGTGTGTCGCGCGCAGGCGTACAGCTTCTCGCCACGCCCGACCTCGTGCTGCAGCTCGGCGACAGGCTGACGGTCGTCGGCGAGCAGAAAGCTATCGACAACGTAGCAAAAATCCTCGGCAACACCGACGCGCAGCTCAAGGACCCGAACCTCGCCGTCATCTTCATCGGAATCGTCCTGGGCATACTCCTCGGCGCCGTTCCCATTGCCCTGCCCGGACTCTCGTCGCCCGTCCGCATGGGTCTTGCCGGAGGTCCCATGATTGTCGGCATCCTCATCGGTCGCTTCGGACCGAAATTCCACCTCGTCACATACACCACCCGCTCCGCCAACCTCATGCTCCGCGGCATCGGTCTGTCGCTCTTCCTCGCCTGTCTCGGACTCGACGCCGGCGCAGGATTCCTGGACACCATCATGCGTGCCGACGGACTGATATGGATAGGTCAGGGCTTCCTCATCACCGTCATCCCCGTTCTGATTATGGCTCCCGTGGCGATGCGCGCCTGTCATCTCGACTTCGGTACCGCTTGCGGCATGCTCAGCGGCGCGATGGCTAACCCCATGGCGCTGAGCTACGCCAACGACACTCTCCCCGGCGACAACGCCGCCGTCAGCTACGCCACCGTATATCCTATGACCATGGTCGCCCGCGTCATCATCGCCCAGATTCTCGTCCTCTCCTTCATCTGATGATGCATTGGAAATAAAAACGCGACAAACCTAAGGAATGTCGCGCCATCGTACACCCGTAGGGAATCGAACCCTAATCTGAGGAACCGGAATCCTCCATTCTATCCATTGAACTACGGATGCGTGCTCAAAGCGGTGCAAAAGTAATATTTTTTTCGTAGTTTTGCAAAAGAATATTCCACAGGCATGAATGTAAGAATAGAATCATCATGGAAAGCCGCGCTTGCCTCGGAATGGGACAAGCCCTACTTCGCCGAGCTCACACGCTTCGTCAAGGACAGCTACGCATCGGCGACGGTCTATCCACAGCCATCGCGTATCTTCGCGGCGTTCGACGCCTGCCCTTTCGACCGCACCAAAGTAGTCATCATCGGGCAGGATCCATACCACGGCGAGGGACAGGCGCACGGACTCTGCTTTTCCGTACCGCAGGGAGTCGAGGCGCCTCCGTCGCTCATCAATATATTCAAAGAAATGTCGTCCGACCTCGGCGTACCCATGCCCGCGCAACCCGTCACCGACCTTAGCTACCTCGCTTCGCAGGGCGTGCTGCTGCTCAACTCCACCCTCACCGTAGAGGCACACCGTGCCGGCTCGCATCAGGGACACGGATGGGAGACGTTCACCGACGCCGCCATAGCCGCCCTCAACAGCAAGCGCGAAAACCTCGTGTTCATCCTCTGGGGTTCATACGCTATTCGCAAGGGTCAGTTCATCGACCGTTCGCGCCATCTTGTCCTCACATCGGCTCATCCGTCTCCCCTCTCGGCATACCGCGGATTCTTCGGTTGCCGACATTTCAGCACCGCCAACGCCTATCTTGCCGCACACGGCATCGAACCCATAAAATGGCTATGAGAATACTCCCCGCTCTCCTCATTGCCCTCGTTGCTGTCGCCGCTCACGCCGCCGATACCATGACCGGCATCTTCGACGACAGACTACGCACCCTCCAGGTAGGACTCAACGGCGATCCTTTAGCCGAGGCAATAGCCGTTCTCGGTACCGACGACCGTATCAGCATTGCGTTCGACCGTCTTGCCGACGACCGTGAATATCTCCGATACTCCCTGACCCACTGCGACGCCCGATGGCAACCCTCGGGGCTCGTCGACAGCGAGTTCCTCAACGGATTCAACGAAGGCACGATAGACAACTACGACTTCTCACAGGCTACGACAGTCCACTACGTCCACTACTGGCTCACGCTTCCGAACGAGCAGGTGTCGCCGACAATTTCCGGCAATTATCTCCTGAAGATATATCCCGAGGATGATCCCGACAACGTTCTGGCGCAGGTGCGTTTCATGCTTTCAGAGGAAACGGCGCGCACATTCGCACAGGCGTCGCCGCAGACCGACATCGACTACAACAGCCGGCACCAGCAGCTCTCGATAAGCGTCGATATTGACCAGGCGCACGTCGACGACCCATTCAACGACCTTTTCGTTGTCGCCTCGCAGAACGACCGCCTCGACACCCAGGTCGCTGTCCGTCAGCCTCTGCGCATGAGCGGCTCGACGCTCTACTTCGAGCATCAGATGCCACTGATTTTCGAGGCTGGAAACGAGTACCGACGATTCGAGACCGTCAGCACCAGCTATCCCGGCATGAGAGTGGAGAATATCGAGTTTTTCGACCCCTACTACCATTTCCGCCTCGCCACCGACGAGCGCCGCGATGACGAGCCCTACGTCTACGACCAGACGCAGAACGGCGGCTATGTCGTACGCGAATACAACTCCGACGACAGTGACGTGCAGGCAGACTACGGCGTAGTCCATTTCTCGCTCGACTACCCCGACAGCGAGAGCGCTACAATATTCCTCGACGGCGACTTCACCCTGCGCCGCTTCGACGAGAACGCCCGCATGGTATTCAATCCCGCAACGGGGCTCTACGAGCGCGCCATGCTTCTCAAGCAGGGCTCGTACAACTATCAGTATCTCCTTGTCCGCCCCGGCATGAGCCATGGCACCACCTCGGCGATAGAGGGCGACAAATACCAGACAGTCAACCGCTACGATGTACGCGTCTACCACCGCCGCAAGGGCGAGCGCTACGACCGTCTCATCGGCACAGCTTCATGCAGAACTTCGATATGATTGAAATACAGAACACACTCGTCAGCCTCGACCTCATAGAGCGCCACTTCCTGTGTGACCTCGGCGCATGCAAAGGTCAGTGCTGCCTCGACGGCGATGCCGGAGCGCCACTCGCTCCCGGCGAATCCGACATCATACGGTCAATTCTACCGCAGATTTGGGATGACATGCTTCCTGCCGGACGCAAGGCTATAGAAGATAACGGCGTGAGCTATATCGACGAGGAAGGCGACGAAGTGACGACACTAATCGACGGCGGACTGTGCGCCTTCGCCACGACTGCGCCAGACGGAACATGGCTCTGCGCCATCGAGAAGGCATGCCGCGAGGGGCGCTGCAGCTTTCTCAAACCGGTATCATGCCATCTCTATCCCATCCGGCTCAAGGAATACGAAGGCTTCACTGCCGTGAACCTCCACCGCTGGAAGATATGCAAGGCTGCCGAAGTTCTCGGACGCTCAAAGGGCGTACGTGCCTATCAGTTCCTCGAAGGACCGCTGCGCCGGCACTTCGGCGACGCATGGTACGACGAGCTGGCGCTCACTGCCGAAGAATATCTCCGTCAGTTCCCCGACAAATAGCAGTTTATCGGGCTACCGGCTCGTCCAGAAAGTCACGGGCTTTCGGTCGCTGCCGTGTGGCGGGATTTTTCTTTTTCTCTTTCGCTTTCTTTTCAGGAGCTGCTTTCGCAGCGACCGTGTCAGCTGCGACAGGCGGCGCAATATACTCAGGCTCGGACGGACGCATAAGCAAGCCCCACAGAACGAGCAGCAGCACTATTATCACCAGCGCCACTATCGCCGTAGCGTTCGAGCCTTTGTCCTTGCCCATATCAGAGGAAATCGTAGATGAATACAAGCGCTATCAGTACCGGAGCGAGCCAGCGGATGACAAAAGCCGAAACACTGTTGAGCGGCGAGCGGACAGTGCCGTTGTTGGTGAGCTCGTCGTGCAGATAGCTTTTGGGAAGTACGTGACCCACATAAAGGCATACACCGAACGACACTATCGGCAGCAGGATGTTCGTGCTGAAATTGTCGAGGAAGTCGAACACTGTCATTCCGAATATCTTCAGACCTTCCAGACTGCCGAACGACAGCGACGGCAGCGCGCTCAGCACAGTCAGCGGCAGCATGACGCAAAGCACAGCCTTCGTGCGCGACAGGTGGCAGCGGTCCTGCAGCGTGGCGACGGACACCTCGGCAATCGATATGCACGACGTTACGGCGGCTACGGCAAGCAGAACGAAGAACAAAGCAGACCACAGCTGCGGAAGAGGCAGGCGAGCGAATATCTCCGGCAGCGTTACGAACACGAGTGTGGCGCCCTGAAGCGACTCGTCGTCGAGTCCGAAACTCTTGACAGCGGGAAAAATGACAAGTCCGACCATGACGGCGACGAGCAGGCTGAGCACGGCAACAATCACCGAGGTTCGTGCAAGACGCGTATCCTTCGGGTAATACGACGAATATGTAATGAGTATGCCCATGCCGAGGCTCAGACTGAAAAACGCCTGCCCCAGCGCGCTGAAGACAACCTTTGGCGTAACCTTGCTGAAATCAGGGCTGAGGAAATAGGATACGCCTTCCGAAGCGTCCGGAAGCGTAAGGCTCACGCCCATAAGCACGGCGAGGATGACGAAAAGGACAGGCATGAGAACATTCGACAGACGTTCGATACCTTTCTGCACGCCCCCGAGGAGCACCGCCATGTTTACGATTATTGCCACAAAGACAAAGATGAGCGGACGGAGATCGCTGCACACATATTCCTCCATTCTGCCGCCGAAGAAGGCACGGCTCTCAGCGATGTCCGCATCGCCCAGACCGGAGAAAAGTCCGCCTGTGATGCTTTCGAAGAGGTATTCGAGCGTCCACCCCTCGACAACAGTGTAGAAGCACAGAATAAGATAGGAGGCGAGTACGGCGAGAGCGCCCACTATCCACCATGGTTTACCGGGAGTGTACTTTCGGAATGCGCCTATTGAGTCGCTTTTAGTACCGCGACCGAGCGAAAACTCGGCGAGCATGACCGGAATGCCGAGCAACAGCACACACAGCACATACAGCAGCAGGAACGCCGAACCGCCGCCCTCCTGCGTCACGGCGGGAAAGCGCCATATATTTCCAAGACCTACGGCCGAGCCGACAGTGGCTGCCACAAGTCCGATTTTTGACGCAAATTCTGTTTTTGAGCTCATCGGAAACCTCTTTCTTTTGAAAAACGCCACAAAAATAGCCGTTTTATTTGAAAAATGCAACCCGAATGCTATCTTTGCGCGACTAAAACGATAGCTACTCCTAATTTGTTATACAGTCATGACACAAGACAACTGGCAAACAGACATACTCGACGGATTCGAGATGAAATATGTGGAGCAGCCCGACGATCGCTACGGCGCCGTCCGCTGCACTGTCGTGCGCAAGACCGCCGAAAATTCGAAAAAGGCGGCGGTCTACATCCACGGATTCAGTGACTACTTCTTTCAGGCAGATATGGCGCGGCAGTTCGTCAGCCATGGCTACAGCTTCTATGCCGTCGACCTCAGGCGTTACGGACGTTCGATTCTGACGGGACAGAAGCCCTTCGTGGTGCGTGACCTCAGAGAGTATTTCCCCGATATCCAGGCAGCCATTGACGCCGCAAAAGCCGACGGTTCCACCGAGATAATACTCATGGGTCATTCGACAGGCGGACTCACCGCCGCTCTATACATGCAGGAACGCCCTGACCCTGCAGTAAAGGCGCTCATTCTCAACAGCCCTTTCCTCGCTTGGAACATCCGATCGGCTTTCAAGCGCTCTCTGATGCACGTCGTCGCTGCTTTAGGACGCATGTTTCCCGGCATACCCGTAGACAGCGGAGGCACCATCGACTACCACCGCTCGCTCGCGCGCAGCATGGGAGGCGAGTGGGATTTCGACCGACGCTGGAAACCCGACATCATGCCGAACGTCGACGCCGGATGGGTACGCGCCATAGAGAACGGTCAGCGTCGCGCTGTACGCGGAGGCATCCGCGTGCCGGTTCTTCTGCTTCATTCCGACAAAAGCGCATGGCACGGCGACGGTGCAAAGGCATTCTCGAAGAGCGACGGAGTGCTCGACGTGAAAAAGATAGCCGCAGCAGGACGCCGCATAGGCGGCAACGTGGATGAAGTCACCATCCGCGACGGTCTCCACGACCTTGTCCTGTCGCGTCCCGATGTGCGCCGACATGTGTTCTCCATAGTCTTCTCATGGCTCGACAGCCACTCCCTGTAGGGACTCCAAGGTCATTTTAGCATTTTTAGCTATCCGCGCTTGCACGGTACGGGTATTATTGCTAATTTTGCGCCCGTAACCGGGACAGGAAGCCCGGAAGTGGACAGATTTGGCTGCTTGCAACCACTGGAAAAAATGCTAAAATCGCCTTCGCACGCCTCCCCGGCTCGTTTTATCCGGGTGACGACCTCTGCGGGGCTGGCAACAGTACTCGGCAACCGCGTCCGTCCTTTCCGCTTTGCGCAAGGTTTCGGTCGCGTTTTTTTGTTTTGAGTACTTAAAGAATCAAGTCAATGAACTATCTTTTCACATCAGAATCAGTTTCAGAAGGACATCCCGACAAAGTCGCCGACCAGATTTCTGACGCCATCCTCGACGAGTTCCTTGCCCGCGACCCCATGTCGAAAGTGGCATGCGAGACCATGGTTACCACAGGTCAGGTCGTCATCGCAGGCGAAATCAAGAGCGACGCCTACATAGACATGCAGGAGACCGCGCGCCGTGTCATCAACGAGATAGGCTACGACCGCAGCGACCTGCGGTTCGACGGCAACTCCTGCGGCGTTCTCCTCGCCGTACATGAGCAGAGTCAGGACATCAACCGAGGCGTAGAGCGCGCCGACGCCGAAAGCCAGGGCGCGGGCGACCAGGGCATGATGTTCGGCTACGCCACCAACGAGACACCTCTCTACATACCTCTCACCCTCGCCCTCAGCCACTCGCTTATGATGACGCTCGCCGAGATCCGTCGCGAAGGCGTCGACATGACATACCTGCGCCCCGACTCCAAGAGCCAGGTGACCGTGGAATACGACGAGAACAACCGCCCGGTGCGCGTCGACACCATAGTAGTATCTACCCAGCACGACGAGTTCATCGACGCTGCCCGCGAAGGCATCTCGCAGGAAGAAGCCGACCAGCGCATGCTTGACATTATCCGCCGCGATGTCGAGAACATACTCATCCCCCGCACACGCGCCAAGCTCCCCGAGAGCCTGCGCGCACTGCTCGACGACGGTTTCAAACTCTATGTCAATCCCACCGGCAAGTTCGTCATCGGCGGTCCTCACGGCGACACAGGTCTCACAGGCCGCAAGATTATCGTCGACACCTACGGCGGTCATGGCGCGCACGGCGGCGGCGCCTTCTCGGGCAAGGA
>JAGBDG010000141.1 GCA_017937625.1 Muribaculaceae bacterium
ACTTCCAACACTGAATACTGGAGCAACCCCAATAATGTCCAGGGTCAGTGCAACTACTTCTACGAAACATTCTCCGGCTACGGCAACGGCAGCGGCGGTGGTGAGTTCTACTTCCCCGGCGTCAACGACAACCAGACATCAAGCTCGGGTAACCTCAACCTCGCACCGTGGAAGAACATCAACGTTCCGACGTCGTCGACGAGCTGGAACAATCCGTACATCTATATACGTCGCGCCAACCTAATCATCGACGGCGTTGCCTCCAGCTCGCTGAACGATTTAGAAAAAGCAAACTTCACGGCAATCGCCCGTCTTATCCGCGGCTATCAGTACTATCAGCTTGTACGCTGCTATGGCGATGTGCCTCTGGTAACCAAGGCTCTCGACCAGAACGATACAGACGAGCTTTTCGGTCCGCGCACCGACCGCAACAAGGTCATGGACTATGCTCTCGAAGACCTCAGCTTTGCTGTGGCAAACATCTCAGCCCAGAAGAGCAAGAATGCCTTCAGCAAGGATCTTGCCGCTGCGATGAAGTCGGAAGTATGCCTCTATGAAGGCACATACGCACGCTACCACCAGAAAGACGAGGCACGCGCTAAGAAGTATCTCGAGGAAGTAGTGGCTTGCGCAGGTCCTCTGGTAGACGCATATCCTATCGGAGACAACTATCAGGCAACCTACAACTCTTTCCGCGCGGCTGCAAGCGCAAACGCAGAAATCATCTTCATGAAAGAGTATGAGAAGGACGTGTTCATGCACCCGACAGTCGACTACACAAGCTCGTCGACTCCTATCAGCGGTCTTACCAAGGACGCATTCGACGCATACCTCTTCAAGGACGGTCTGCCCCTTGCAAAAACTGCCGAGAACAAGACTGACGCCGGCGTGTTCAACACCACCGACAGCCTTATCCACATCAACAATCTTCTCGCTGTCCGCGACGGTCGCCTTGCACAGACTATCGACTCTGTAGTATATTTCACCGGTCATCCTTACAAACGCCCGAACTCCATGCCCATGACATCGGTAACCGGCTACGGCGTAAGGAAGTTCGTCAACGATGAAATGGACTACCAGTACACCACGACAGTCTGGAACTACACCTGCGCACCTCTCTACTGGGGCGCCCTCGTGTCTCTCGACTATGCTGAGGCTAAAGCCGAGCTCGGTACCCTTACCGACGCCGACCTCAACAAGACCCTCAACAAGATGTTCGAGCGCGCAGGTCTTCCCGCAGCAACAGTCGCTTCGCTCAATGCAATCGCCGACCCGGCAAACAACATGGGCGTATCGTCGCTCATCTGGGAAGTACGCCGCTGCCGTCGCTGCGAGCTGATGTACGACAAGGATCTCCGCTACTGGGATCTCGTACGCTGGCACCAGCTCGAGCTCCTCGGTTCGACAGATCATCCCAACATCTACCTCGGAGCAAACATCAGCCCGATGCCTGCCAAAGAGCAGCCTGCTAATGTGAACGGCTACATGAACGCTTCGAACGGTCAGGTTCGCGAGTTCAACGCACGTCAGTATCTCTTCCCGATTCCTTCGGGTCAGATGGGTCTCAACGACGCTCTTACCCAGAACGACGGCTGGAAATAATTCAGATCAGCTACAATTAATATGGAAAGGGCTGCCTCGGCAGTCCTTTCCTTTTAAACAATAGTTTCTTTTCCTGCTATGAAAAGTGTATTTATAGTGTCGGCGGCGCTGCTGTCATCGGTGTGCGCGGGCGCGGCTACAGTGAGCGGAACGGTCCGCGATACAGAGGGCAATCCACTCTCCGGCGTACAGGTGTCGGACGGATTTGCCATCGTTCTGACCGACAAGGATGGGCGATATACCATGTCCACCGACAAAAAAGCCGGAATGGTCTATCTGAGCACTCCCTCCGGCTACAGTCCCGCCACGTATAATGTCAATCTCCCGCAGTTCTGGCAGCTTGTGACAAGCCCTGCTGACGAGGACGAAACAGCAGATTTCGTTCTCGCCAAGAACGACGACAGCCGCTTTGCTTTCATTGCTTTCGCCGACAACCAGATAAGCAACCGCCACGGCGAGGTGACATGTTTCAATACCACTACAGTACCCGACATCAACGCGTCGCTCGACTCGCTGCGCGCGGAAGGCTACAATCCGTTCCTTATCGCTCTCGGCGACCAGGCGCATGACTGCTACTGGCGTCCGAACCGCTATGGTCTGCCTGAGGCTTATTCCGACCTCCGCAAGCTGGACGCGCCGCTCTACAGCGTGATGGGCAACCACGACAACGACAACACGGCGATGAACGACTTCGACGCCGCCGGCGAGTGGCGCCGTCATGTGGGGCCGAACTACTATTCGTTCGACAAGGGCGGCGTCCATTTCGTGGTGCTCGACAATATCGAG
Organism: Muribaculaceae bacterium; assembly: GCA_017937625.1. GTDB lineage: Bacteria > Bacteroidota > Bacteroidia > Bacteroidales > Muribaculaceae > CAG-873. The sequence continues at coordinate 2,389 of JAGBDG010000141.1, forward strand.
ATTGTCGACAACAGCCCAAACCTGAGCAAAGACGGCGAGTGCGTCTACAAGAACCGAATCGCCGCACACCAGATGGAATGGCTTAAGAAGGATCTGTCGTATGTCAAGGACAGGAGCAAACCTCTTGTCGTCGCCATGCACGCTCCGCTGTATTATTTCCCCGGCGGAAGCAAGAAGTATTATATCGAGAACGGCGAGGAACTGAGCGAGATTCTGAGCGCGTTCGACGATGTGCGCGTTCTGTCGGGACACACGCATGTGAGCTATGCCACGGCGTCGGAGGACGGCAAGATATATGAGAACAACTATGGCGCCGTGTGCGGCTCGTGGTGGCTCAACGCGCGTGTGGATTTAGGTAATGACAACAATATCTGCCGCGACGGCACGCCTTCGGGCTATGCTGTGTGGAAATGGAACGACGGAGCGTTTTCTGACCTATTCAAGGGTACCGGTATGCCTGCCGGCATCCAGTTCCGCGCATACGACCTCAACGAGGTGGAGTTTGACAACGATGAAATCGCTGCTGAATACATCCGCGGTCGTAAAAAGCAGAACGAGGTGCTTGTCAATGTATGGGGCTATGGTCCTGGCTGGAAGGTCGAAATGTTCGAGAAGGGAAAGCCGCTGAAAGTGGAACGTGTGCGGTCGAAAGACCCTCTGTTCCTCCTGTCGTGTCCGATACCTTATCTCGAGCAGGGCAACAAGCTTGTAGGAACAGTCCGTCCCGTCTTTACGATGCATCTGTTCAAGGCAAAGGCGCGTTCGGGGAAGAGTCCTGTGGAAATACGTGTGACCGACCGCGAGGGCAGAGTGTACAAATCTGTCCTGCAACGCCCTGCACCGCTGACAACAGCGATGTACTGACGCTGCCTTTGATTTATCTGGAAAGGAGCTCCGAGCCGGTCATGACGTCCATCTTTGAGAAGGCAAAGAGCTTCTTTCCAAGATCTTTGAGCGAATGTCCGATATGGTAGACGTCCTCGTCGATTAT
>JAGBDG010000142.1 GCA_017937625.1 Muribaculaceae bacterium
CTTGAGCAAAAGCGAAAAAGACCTTTCGCGGTTTGAAGTTTCTATATATGCAAACGCCACACTCGGCATAATTCTTCCCGCATACGTCGATATCTTCGCGTCGTCTGACAACAATACATTTACCAAAATAGGTCGTATGTACGCACCGACATATTCTGTTGAAGGCGCGATTACGTACACACTGTCTCTGCAATCGACAATAGAAGCGAAGTACGTACGTTTTTCCTTCCCGGAACAAAGCAAAAAGTCTCTGCTTATTGAAGAGCTCGGCATTTTTGCTTACCGCGATGCCAAGACAGATACCTTTGTAAGCTTTTACAAGGAAGAAGCTATAAGCAAGGTTGAACGCGAGGTGTTTTTCAACGCCAACGACAGCGATTATAACGATCGTATTAACCTGATTGCCGGTCTGGGTCAGAAAATCTATTCCTACTGCCCTCTCGCAGCAGGAACATACGGCAATACACCAGAATCAAGCCGCATTCTCACCGACGGCAAACGTGCATCAAGGGCGTCGTACACTGATAGCGCCTTCTTCAAGTTCGGCTCGGGCGAAGGACGCGACGTAATATATGACTTCGGCGCAACCGCATCTGTTGACGGCTTCAGCCTGAGCTTCCTTATCGAAACTCCGGTAGGCATAAACAGTATCTCCACTGTTTTGTTCTATCTGTCCGACGACGGTATCAACTGGTATGCCGTCAAATCAGCGGCACTGCCATCGACTGAAAATACCGAATTTCTGCGATTTGACTATGAACTCGACAGGACATATAAAGCCCGTTTTGCCCGCTTCTCGTTCAGAGTATGGCCAAACGCTTATTGTGACGAGCTGGAGGTATGGGGCACTAAAAACGCCTCCGAAGCGTCTCCTCTGACAAGAGCCGGTATAGCACCTTCTCCGCTTAATACGGGAAAATATACCGAACGAGATAAACATCTCGGCGGTGCAAACGACATCGTACTCCTTCCCAACTACTCCGCAGCCGATGAAAAGGCAGGCAAGCCCGATACCGGCTATTCGGTAGACGAACTCATGCCCTATGTCGCCTATCTTGACCGTGACGGGAAGATTATTGATACCATGTTTGATGGCGTACTGTTCTGCCCTACAGGCAGTGCTCTTAACGGCGGACACTTCTACGCCGACGCGACAATGGCAGAGATTGAGGATATGATCGTCAAAACCTTCCTAAAGGGGCGCGATATCGATGCGCTCGAAACGGCTGTGGGAACGGTGAAAAAGACCCTCGGCGACATCGATGATTACAAAGTAAAGATATACATTCCCATTTGTTACCCCGGCAAGGGCGTTGTCTTCGGAGATTTGGACGGAGACGGTGTTTCCGATACCCTGAATACTGCCGACGACCGTGTCAGAGCGCTGAAATGGCAGGCTGATTTCATCCTGAAGTGCTTATCTGAAAACACCTATGAAAACGTCGTATTTGCCGGCTTCTACTGGCAAAACGAGAGCATGAATCCCGACGACGATGAGCAGTACATTGTAAGCTCCATCACAAGCTATGCAAAATCGCTCGGATATGAAATGTTCTGGATTCCGTATTACAAGGCAGCAGGCTTTGACCAGTGGCAAATCTACGGCTTCAACCTGGCATGTATGCAACCGAACTATGCGTTTTCTACCAGTGTTCCCGAAGCACAGCTCGATTACTGCGCTACAATAACAAAGCGATTAGGCATGTGCGTGGAAATGGAGCTCATGGGCGCGTCGCTTACGGATATGACCTATTTCAATAAATATATGGGATATCTAAAGGGCGGAGCCGAACATGGCTAC
>JAGBDG010000143.1 GCA_017937625.1 Muribaculaceae bacterium
AGCGGAAGGTCACGGCGCCCTGAGAACCCATGTTGAAGCTCTGTTTTACAGAAGGTGCGAAAGACATCTGCGCGAGCGACACGCCGGCACGACCGCCTATCCATATATGCGGTTTGTAGTGCGTTTCAGCGCACAATGGCAATGCCGCGAGGGCAAGAGTGAGGGCTGCAATGACTTTCTTCATATAGTGCGTTCGTCTATCCTGCCGTCGGGACGGTAGTTGAGTATGTAAAGGGTCGAGTTGCAGTAACCCTCTCCGGTTTTCTCAAACTCGAATGTCGACTGTATGCCTTCGAAGACAAGGGGGAAAACGGGGTCGAACGCGCCGCCGTTTGCCCTGATGTTTTTAATGAGGAAACGTGCGGTATCGTAACCGAGAATAGCCTGCGAGGGTACGCTCTCGATGAATCCCTCGCCATACCAGTATTTGAAATCGTTTTCAAGAGTGCGTGAGGCGAATCCGGCGAAATCGTCGAAGAAACGGGAGTAGACTGCCGCTTCAAGCTTGTGGAGCATATCGAGAGCATCGCCGCGGAATGCCGTCCAGTCGGGATATCCGAAAACGGCAAGCTTAGCGAGCGGTTTTAGCGGGTCATAATCCTCGGCCTCGGTATCGACCATTGTGAGGCGGTCGCGGAACGATTTGAGTGTGTAGGCGAATTTATTGAATTCAGCGAGCGTACCTGATGACGGAACGACAACGTAGCGTTCGCCATTCGATACCGGAAGGCTTTCAAAGGATGACGCAAGCAGGTTGCCGTCGTACTCAATCATTTGCGGCTCGATGCCTTTTTCGCGCATGCGTTCGGTGAGATAGCTCACGAAACCCTCTTTTTCGTTCTTGCCTGTGGTATTGCGGAGGATAAGAGGCGTATAGCCGGCATAATCGCTCAGAAAAGCGTCTGCTGCAAGCTTGTACATCTGTCTTTGCGGGATATTTGCCTGCAGCATCATAGGGTTGGTGAGGTACAGCGAATCGTGGACAAGGAAAACGTTGAGCACGCGGGTTCCCCGTTCAGCAGCGTTCGTCGCTATGGTTTCGAGCGCGTCTTTGTCGTTGGGCGCCACTATGACAGCCGCGTCGGCGACCTCCTGGCGTGCGAGAATCGCCGAAAGGTCGGTGTCCTTTGCCTCTGTGTCGAAGGCAAGTATTTTTATAGTACCGCTCCGTTCGGCAAGTGTGTCTGCTCCGAGAAGGAAGCCCTTGTAGAAGTCGAGGGCAAGCTTGTTGCCGCGCGTGGGTTCTTCCGATGAAAGCCCGAAAGGCAGCAGAAGGGCTATGGACGGGTCCTTTACTATTACAGTGTCATTGGAAGCGTATATCGAGTCGGCGTCAGCGACAGTGTCTTCCGCAAGCTCCCTGCCGACGCTGCTGTCGATTGCCGCGTATTCCTCGAAGGGGAAATACAGCATCATGCCGCGTTTGATACCGTCGGCGGCATCGGGATTGTGTCTCACAATTTCTTCCGGTGTGATGCCGAGGTGTTTGGCGATACCGTAGACTGTCTCTTTCTTGCCTACCTTATAGTAGAATACCTCGTGCCCGTCGACGGTTTTTACCGGTAGGTCGAGTGCTTCCGACATGAAGAAGGCAGAAAGAGCGATTGCGAGGAAGCTCAGGCGGTGATATACGTTTCTCATGGCTTCTGGGTGTATTATTTGTCAGTGTGGTCTTCGGCGTATGCCTTGCAGGGGCAGTAGCTCGAACCGTCGAAACAGTGGGTGCAGATGCGTTCCTTTGGCAGACCGATACTTGCCACAAGTTCTTCGATAGTACTGAACTCAAGCGACGACAGCCCTAAACGGCGGGCAATCTCATCGACCATGCGGCGGTATTCGGGAGTGCCCGAAGTGGCGTACTTCTCTATGTTAGCCTTGCTGTCGCCTTCGAAGTCCTGTATTATCTGGCGGGTGATAAGCTCCATGTCCGATTTAGACGATGTGAAGCCGATGAACGGACAGCCGTAAACAAGCGGCGGGCATGAGATGCGGGCATGCACTTCTTTGGCACCGCCCTCGAAGAACGTGCATACGTTGTCGCGGAGCTGAGTGCCGCGGACGATGGAGTCGTCGCAGAACACAACGCGGCTGTCCTTGAGGATTGCGCGGTTGGGGATGAGCTTCATCTTGGCGACAAGGGCACGGCGGCTCTGGTCGGTCGGGGTGAAGCTTCGCGGCCATGTGGGAGTATATTTCAGCACGGCGCGACGGTAGGGTATGTTGTGACCTTCGGCATAGCCGAGAGCGAATCCTACCCCCGAGTCGGGTATGCCGCAGACGCAGTCGGAAACGCTTTTGTCGCGGCGACCCATGCGTACTCCGGCATTCTCGCGTACATATTCGGCGTTGATGCCGTTGTAGTCGCTTGCCGGGAAGCCATAGTAAACCCAAAGGAAGGAGCATATCTGCTCGCGCGGAGCGGCTGCCTGAAGCACTTCGATGCCGTCGGCGCGCAGACGGACTATTTCGCCCGGACCTACATCGCGCAGACGGTGGTAGCCGAGGTTGGGGAAGGCGCAAGACTCGCTTGTGGCGGCATAGCCGTCCTCTTTCTCGCCGATGACGATAGGCGTTCTGCCGAGATAGTCGCGCGCCGCTATGATGCCGTCCTCTGTGAGGATGAGCATCGAGCAGGAGCCTTTTACTTTTTTGTATACCAGATTGATACCCTCGACAAAGTCTTTGCCCATATTGATGAGCAGGGCGATAAGCTCCGTCTGGTTGATGACATTTGCCGAGAGTTCGCTGAAGTGCATGCGTTCGGCAAGGAGCTCATCGGCTATACTGCGCACATTGTCGATTTTCGCTACAGTTACGACGGCGTAGCGTCCGAGATGCGAGTTGACAATGATTGGTTGCGGGTCGGTGTCGCTGATGACGCCGAGACCTTGCTTGCCGACAAAGCGGTCAAGTTCTGATTCGAATTTTGAGCGGAAATAGTCGCGTTCTATGCTGTGGATTACGCGGTTGAAACCATGTTCGGGGTCGAAAGTCACCATGCCGGCGCGTCTTGTGCCGAGGTGAGAGTTGTAGTCGGTTCCGTAGAAAACGTCGTTGACGCATTCTTTTTTGGAGATTGCTCCGAAGAAGCCACCCATATAAGTCTCTTTTTTAGAAATTATGCGTTTTGGAGATGCAAAGTTAGCGAAAAATCCTATCTTTGCAAAGAATATATCTCTCAATAATCTGTTATGACTTCAGTAAACGCGGACGTATCCGCAACGGCTACGGCGCAAAAACCGATATACCAGGACGAGTCCCGTCCTGTCGAAGAAAGAGTTGAAGATGCCCTCTTGAGGCTTACCCTTGAGGAGAAAGTAGCTTTGTGCCATGCGCAGAGCAAATTCTCCACTCCCGGTGTGGCTCGCCTCGGCATTCCTGAGCTATGGATGAGCGACGGACCTCATGGTGTCCGCGCCGAGATTTCGTGGAACTCATGGGATTATGCCGGCTGGACAAACGACCGCATAACCGCGTTTCCCGCTCTCACTGCGCTTGCCGCGACGTGGAATACCGACCTTGCCGCCCTCTATGGCAAAAGTGTCGGCGAGGAGGCGCGCTACCGCCGCAAGGATGTTCTTCTCGGACCTGGCGTCAATATCTACCGTACGCCTCTCAACGGCAGAAATTTCGAGTATATGGGCGAAGACCCGTTCCTTGCAGGTGAGATGGTGGTTCCCTATATTCAGGAGCTGCAGAAAAACGGCGTTGCCGCGTGTGTCAAGCATTTCGCGCTCAACAATCAGGAAAAATGGCGCGGAAACGTAAACGTCACTCTTTCCGACCGTGCACTCTACGAGATTTATCTTCCGGCTTTCCGCCGCGCCGTTGTCGACGGAAAGGCATGGGCTGTTATGGGCGCGTACAATAAGATATGGGGTGGGCACTGTTGCCATAATTCCAGACTTCTCAATGACATTCTCCGTGGCGAATGGCACTTCGACGGAGCAGTAATCACCGACTGGGGAGGCGCCCACGACACCCGCGAGGCTGCTCTCAACGGTCTGGACATAGAGATGGGCTCTTTCACCAACGGACTGACGAGCGACAGCGGGTCGACCTACGACGAGTATTATCTTGCATCGCCTTATCTCCGTATGCTGCAGTCCGGCGAGGTTTCCCTGTCGACCGTCGACGCGAAGGCGCGCAATATCCTCCGTCTCATTTTCCGGACGGCGATGAATACGCGCAAGCCATTTGGTTCGGTAGCCTCTCCGGAGCACTATGCCGCCGCCAAAAGCATAGCCGACGAGTCGATAGTGCTGCTGAAGAACGACGGGCTGCTGCCTCTGTCGCCGGAGCGCTACCGCCGTGTGCTCGTCGTGGGTGAGAATGCCGTCAAGATGCTCAACGAGGGCGGCGGCTCGTCCGAACTCAAGGTGAAGGACATGTTCTCGCCTCTCGAGGCGCTCCGGGAGGTCTACGACGAGGTTGTCTATGCTCCGGGCTACAAATCGGGGCGGTTCGCCTACGACGTCGAGGATGTCATACCTGAAGAAGTGCAGGCAGAACTGCGCCGCGAGGCTGTGGAACTTGCCAAGGACGCCGATGCGGTCATATATATCGGCGGTCTCAACAAAAATGCTTTCCAGGACTGCGAGTCGACCGACCGCTACACCTATTCCCTGCCTTTCTGTCAGGACGAGCTCATAACAGAGCTTGCCGCAGTCAATCCGAATATCGTCGTGGCGAATATCTCGGGGAACGCCTACGCCATGCCGTGGCTGGATCGTGTTCCGGCTGTCCTCCAGATCTGGTATCTCGGCACAATGATAGGACCGGCGATTGCCGACGTAATCAGCGGGCGTGTCAACCCGAGCGGAAAGCTGCCGTTCTCCTTTCCCCGTCGGCTTGAGGACTGCGGGGCGCACAGCTTCGGCGCCGAGGCATATCCCGGTGTCGAGGGCGAGGCTGCGGGAAATGCGGCGGCTGATCTCGAAGGAGCCGATGTCAACGTCGGCAGAGACCCGCAGGAAGTGTATGCCGAAGATATTCTTGTCGGCTACCGCTGGCACGACACGAAGAATGTTCCCGCGATGTTCGCTTTCGGACACGGTCTGAGCTATACATGCTTCGCATACGGCTCGGCACGACTTTCCTCCGATGTGCTGTCAGACGCCGGTTCCATTACTGTTTCAGTACCTGTCACCAACACAGGCAGCCGCGCGGGCAAGGAAACCGTGCAGCTCTATCTTTCGGAACTAAATGCAGTCGTACCGCGTCCTGCCAAAGAGCTCAAGGGCTTCGTCAAGCTCTCCCTCGAGCCCGGCGAGACGAAAGAGGCGGTTTTCACCATAGGAGTGGACGCATTGAAGTATTTCGACGCCGAGGCTCACGCATGGATTGCGCAGCCGGGCGCTTTCAGGGCGCTCATAGGCTCGGCGTCCGACGACGTGCGAGCCTCGGCGGACTTCGTCTATAAGTAGGCTTATTGCGCCACTAGTCCGCCGTCGACAAGGTAGTGCCCTCCGGTGCAGAACGACGAGCGGTCCGACGCGAGGAAGAAGACAAGCTCGGCGACTTCCTCCGGCTCGCCGACGCGTCCGCGGGCGTAGAGGGCGTTTTCCTCCGCCCAGCATTCCTCTACGGTCTTGCCGTCGCGCGCCGCGAACTTCTCGAATATGCGGTCGACGAGGGGCGTGCGTATCGTTCCGGGGCACACGGCGTTGACGCGTATGCCGTAGGGAGCGAGGTCTATCGAGAGGCTGCGGGTAATCTGCCCCAGCGCACCCTTCGTAAGCCCGTAGGCGAAGCTGTGAGCCTTCCCCACGAACCACTGGTCGGACGCATTGATGACAACGCTGCCTCCGCCGTTCTCCTTGATATAGGGCACAGTCTCGCGCAGGGTGTTGACGGTTCCGTATATGTTGGTGTCTATCACGAGGTCGAGTTCCTCGTCGCTGATGTCGAGCAGGGTGTTGCGCCGGTGTATTCCGGCGTTGGCGAACACCGAGTCGAGGTTTCCGAAACGGTGCACCGTCTTTTCGACAGCCTCATGTATCTCGTCGCGCTCCCGCGTGTTTCCTTCGCAGAAACAGAGGCGTCCGGTGGCGTCAAGCTCTTCCATAAGCTCCATTGCCTCGTCGACATTGACGTCCATGAACCCGACGTTCCAGCCTTCGCCGACGAACTTGCGCACGCAGGCGGCTCCTATGCCTGTGGAGCCGCCGGTAATGAAAATTGTCTTACACATTGTCTATTTCGTAGTCTTTGGCAAGTCCGCCGGTTCCTGTTTCCTTGTATAGCGACGGTAGGTCGTGGCCGGTTTCCTTCATCACCTGCACGAGCTTGTCGAAGCTCACGCGGTGACGTCCGTCTGAAAATGTCGAGTAGATGTTGGCGTCAAGGGCGCGTGCGGCGGCGTATGCGTTGCGCTCGATGCACGGAATCTGTACGAGTCCGCAGACAGGGTCGCAGGTCATGCCTAAGTGGTGCTCGAGCCCCATCTCCGCCGCATATTCTATCTGCGCGGGCGTGCCTCCGAAGAGTTCGCTTGCCGCGGCGGCAGCCATGGCGCACGCCACGCCAACTTCGCCCTGACAGCCCACTTCGGCACCGGATATGCTCGCGTTCTGCTTCACCACGTTGCCTATGAGCGCGGCGGTGGCGAGTGCATGGTGTATCTCCGTATCGGAGAAGTTTCGGGTTTTCCACAGGTGGTAGAGCACTGCCGGAACCACGCCGCAGCTGCCGCACGTAGGCGCCGTGACGATGACGCCGCCCGAGGCGTTTTCCTCGCTGACGGCGAGGGCGTAGGAGAATACGAGTCCGCGCGTGCGCAGATTGTCGCGGTATCCTTCGGCGCGCATATAGTAGGAGCGAGCCTTGCGGCGTAGGTTCAGCGGACCGGGCAGGCGTCCGTCTGTGGCGAGACCGCGCTCGACGGCTGCCTTCATCATCGTCCACACTTCCTCGAGGTAAGTGTTTATGTCCTTTCCCTCGCAGAGCTCGACGTATTCCCAGTAGCAGCGGCCGCTGCGGTCGCAGTAGTCCATGATTTCCGTCATGGAGTTCTTGTCGTATATTTCCTCACTGGCGCCCGTAAGCCCTTCGCCTTCTATTGCGCCTCCGCCGACGCTGTACACAGTCCACTCGTCGGTTGTGCTGCCGTCGCCCGCGAGACTGCGGAAGACCATGCCGTTGGGATGGTAGGGCAGGAATATCTCCGGTTTCCATTCTATTTTTACTGGCAGCCGACTCGCCGAGAGAACGTCGGTTATAGCCTTGTCGGTCATGTGGCCTTTGCCGGTGGCGGCGAGGCTGCCGTAGAGAACCACTTCAAAGCCTTCGGCATGCGGGTGGTTCTTGAGAAATATCTCGGCAGCCTTTCTCGGACCCATCGTATGGCTCGACGACGGTCCGGTTCCTATTCTGTAGAGTTCTCTGATTGATTTCATCGTTTTGCAAAGTTATCGCTTAGATGGCAAATAAGCAAACAAAACCGGGCGTAGCATGTTTGCTTCGCCCGGCTTGATTGTTTATGAAACAGTTCTTGTTCTATTAAATCTGTTCTTCAATGTTCCAGACGAAGGCGCGAAGTCCGAGCTTGGGGCGTTCTTCGTTGAACTCTCGCAGTTTGCCCAGGACGAGCGGCACGCGCTTGTCGTCGACCATCGTCAGGATGGCGCTCGCCATGGACGGCCATGCGTGCGAGCCGTAGTGAGGCTCGCCGTCGACGCTTCCGCGCCCCTGCACGTCGGTCCATGATGTGAAGCCGCGGCAGTTGCTGCGCTCGAGCATTTCGACTATTCTTTCGTAGTGTGCCTGATCAAAGGCTATGAATATCGCTTTCATTGCTGTTCGGTCATTTTTCAGTGTTTGACAATTCGTTGAGCGCGAGCTTAGCCTTGCGCAGTTTGGCACGTGTGTTCTTGACGCCGCGCGAGGCGAACACGCAGTAGAGCACAGGTACGAAGAGCAGGGTGAGGATGGTGGAGAAGGTAAGACC
>JAGBDG010000144.1 GCA_017937625.1 Muribaculaceae bacterium
ACCGCCTTTGGAACATGAAATTAACTGAGAGGGCTTGTCATACACTAAAAGTAAGCCCAACTTCTCCCCTTCAAGAAGTTGGACTCACTGCTTTCTGTTTTAGCGGACAGTAATATATTTCTTTCATAACACAAAAAGGGGTGAACAAGCCGTTCACCCCTTTTTTATATGCTTATAATCTGCTTTACCTTACCACATACTCCAGGCAGGGCCAGTAGTCACCGTTGCGGTGAAGCTGTATGGCGAGGTACAGAGGAGCGTTATTCTTTGGCGTAACGGTGATGCTCCATTGACCTGTTTTTTTGTCCTTCTGCCAATTCTGGAACCATTCTTCACCATTGATTATCGCAACATCGCTGCACTTTTCAGGCGTGAAAACAAATGTATAGCTCATGCCATTTTCCAGCACGCCGTTCATCGGAACATCCTGTACTGTGTATTCACATTTATCGAATACTTTAGGCAATGCCTTGATATTCTCAGCTCTTACCTTTTTCAGAAGCGCGGGAATCTCGATGCCATGAAGCGCCAGCGACTTCGGTAAGTAATTGGCAACATTCTTCCATACAGGTGAAAGATGTGGTTTCTCCGCTTCGAGTGCCGCAATCTCGCTTTCGGTAGGTTCGGCGACATTGTATGTAACGAAGTTGTACCAGTTTCCATCCTTCTCTTTCCATGAGACCTCAAGTATTCCGGCTTCAGAAGGCATGAAACGGCACGTCGCATCACCGTCCTTGTTTTCCCACTCCTTTATGAACTGCGTTCCGTTATGTATGCGCAGCTCTGTCGCCGTCTTTGGTGCTATCGTGAAGTCGTAGTAGCGTCCGACACGCAGGTTGCGCTCCCTCGGTATTTCCTTTATCTTGAGCCTCGACAGAATCGGACTGTAGATGTCGGGGACTTCTACTGCCGAACCTTTCTTACAGTCCTCGAACACGCCGCGCGCATCGTAACCGACATTTCCAAGCCACGGACACAATGGAGGAAGCCGACGGAAAGTATAGCTGTCGACTGGCTCGTCGAGCAACTGCCATTCCGCCATTTTTTCATCCGGCAGATGAGTGAATATCATCCAGTAAGGGTCGACGTCGAACCACGAGTTGTCGTTGTCGCTGCGCTTGAACACTCCGTCTGTCACCGTTCCGGCACCGAAAGTCGGGTCTATGAGAATGCCATTCCCGTCATCAGTGTAGGCGTATATCCACGAGTGTCCGCCGGGTACGATTTCGCCGGTGCTGTCTTTTGCCATGCCCTGGATGATCTTGACCTTGACACCTACGGCGTCTGCCATACGGTAGAACAGCTCGCAGTACGCCTGACACATGCCGCTGTTGTTGTCGAAACACTCGTCGGCTGTGCGGATGGTGTGCGACGTGTCGTAGCTGATATAGTTACACAGCCAGCGGTATATTTTGAAAGCCTTGTCCCGTTTGTCGGTGCTCGAGCCGACGACTCCTTGGGCAAATCCACCCCAGTGCTTCTGTGTCGGCGACAGCACGACCTGAGAAGACGCACTGACTGCGACGGAAAAAGCAAGGAATAGCGGGACAATGCGCTTCATGACGCAGCTGTTTATTTCAGTTTCGAACCCTTGGCGCCCTTGATGCCGCCCATCGCGAAGATGTTGGCATCGTAGCTCACGGTCTTGCTCTGCTGGTCGCGTTTGCGCTTGAATGCAAGCTTGACAAGACGGTCCATAAGCTTGTCGAAAGGCAGACCGACGGCGTCCCAGAGATAGAACGACAGCGAGCCGGGGATTGTGTTGATTTCGTTTACATAGATGTCGCGTGTGTCGCCGTCAATCATCACGTCGACGCGGCTCACGCCGTGGCATCCGAGCACGCGGAAAGTCTCGCCGGCAAGGAAACGGATTCGGTCGGTCTCGCTCTGCGGAAGGTCGGCGGGAATGCGTTTTTGGGCTGCGTGCATGCCGAGTTTGTCCTTCGAGCCGCCCTTGTACTTGTCGTCGTAGCTAAGGATATCGCCGCTCTTGATGGGTTCCTCAAGCACCGATGTCTCGTATTCGTCGGCGTCGCCGAGTACGGAGCAGTTGATTTCCTGAAGGTTCTGTACCATTTTCTCAACAATTATGCGCGACGAGTATCTTGCTGCGTCGGCAACGCGCTCGTTGAGTTCCTCACGGTTGTTTGCCCTACCGATGCCGACGCTCGAGCCGAGGTTCGACGGCTTGACGATAACCGGATAGCCTAAAGATTTTTCAATCTTCTCTGTCAGTTCGTCGCGGCGTTCGAACCAGCGTTTGTCCGTAAACCACACATAATCCACCACTGGCACGCCGTCGGATGCAAGAATCATCTTCATCGTGATTTTGTCCATGCCGTTTGCCGACGAGTGCGTGTTGCAGCCGGCGTAAGGTATGCCGATGGTCTCGAGCACGCCCTCGAAGATGCCGTCCTCGCCGTTGGAGCCGTGAAGCACGGGGATTGCCACATCAAGCTTGGCTACAGGCTTGGTCTTTCCGAAAAGACCTTTGCCATTTACGGGATACAGATTGTAATCGCCGAAAATCGGACGCATATACACTTCCTCGCACTGCTCCAGCATCTTCGCCGGGTCGCGGTAGTTGTTGGTGTCGCGCAGAGCCTCGCCTGTGTACCAGTGACCCTGCTTGGTGATATATACGGGAACAATGTCGTAGTTGTCGGGGTCGACAGCCGCCATTGCCTGACATGCCGAAAGTACCGAAATCTCGTGCTCGGTGGACCTGCCGCCGAAGAACACGCCTATAGTGGTTTTCATCTTGTTCTTTTATTTAAAAGTATCGGGTAAATCATTTTCATAAAGCACCGTATCGCCGGCAGCGGCTATTCCGCGCAAAATCTCCTGCGCCTGAAGGAACGTGTCGGGCGTATGTATCGCCGAAGCAGCCATGCCGCCCTCGTTGAGTCCTGCTGTAATGGCGTCGCGGTTGTACTGTCCTACAACGATCGCCACATCGCAGCACGATGCGGCTTTCTTGCCGAAAGCAGTGTTCAGCTCTACCTCGCGCTCGCCGAGCTCTATCATTCCGGGTGTGATAAGTATGCGTTTTCCCGGCTTCATGGAAGCGAGTACGTCAAGAGCCATCGCCGAACCCACGGGGTTGCTGTTGAAAGCGTCGTCAATAATAGTGAGACCGCCGGGGATGCGGCGTATGCTCAGACGGTGCTCAACCTGCTCGATTCGGCTCACGGCATAGCGGATGCTCTCGTCAGGAACACCCATCTGCTGCGCCATTGCCGCAGCGCCGAGTATGTTCGACACATTGCATTCGCCGACAAGTCGTGTTTCCAGTTCAAGAGTATGACCATCCGAGGCGCGGCGCATCACGAAACTTGTGCCGTTCGGCGTGTACATCACATCCTCGGCTGTATAGTCGGCGTTCTTCTTGTTTTTCACCGCATAGCGGAGGCAACGCACGTTGTCTACGCGACGGTTGGCAATCATCTCGAAGTCATTGTTCACCAGCGCGACGCCGTCGGCAGGCAAGTCGTCGACAAGCTCGAACTTCGTAGCTTGCACGGTCTCTATCGTCTTGAACGACTCAAGATGCTGCGGACCCACAGCCGTCACTATGCCTGCCTGAGGATGCACAATCTGGCATATCTCGTCGATGTCGCCTTTCTGCTTTGCGCCCATCTCGACAATAAATACCTCGTGGTAAGGTTTCAGCTGTTCGCGTATTGTGCGGACCACTCCCATAGGCGTATTGAAACTTCCGGGAGTCATCAGTGTCTCGTATTTTTCCGACAGTATGCGGTAGAGGTAGTGCTTTGTCGTTGTCTTTCCGTAGCTGCCGGTAACGCCGATTATCTTCAGGTCGTGCATAGATTCGAGCCGAGCCTTGGCGTCGTTGACATATCGGCGCGTGATGCGGTTCTCCACCGGCTTGAGGAACCAGTTAGCGACTACTATCAGGGCAAGCGAGCCGCAGTAGCAGCCCAACAGAACCTCCGTTGCGACTGCTATGCGCTGATTGTACGTTCCGTCATCGCAGATTACAATTGCGACGCCGGCGATGACAGCGACCACGAAAAACGACGTGGCGAGTATCCGCTTGGCGCGCGATGTCATCACAAGAGGTTTCTTGTATTTGCGCTGCCGCAGACTCACATAGCTGCAGATAAAGAACACGCCGGAAAGAATCATCGCCGCCAGCGCGGTGCACTGCGGAACCAGCGCCACGAAAAAGGCAAGAATGCCGAGCAGACGTATAGTGTTGGTGCTGTCACCGCTCTCGCTGATCCAGCGGCGGAAACGCGACGGACGATATGAATTTTGCTGAAACATCATCAGCACGCGGCACAGTTCGGCGTTCAGGCTGAACAGACCGATGATAAATACCGCTACGAATAGTACTGTTGTCATCTTTTGAGATTAAGAAAACTTGCAATCACGGCGGCTGTCTGAGCCTGCCGTTCGAGGAAAGAATAGTGACCGGCGCCCGGATAGCTCACAAGACCGGCGTCGGGGATAAGGCGCTCCATTTTCTTGGCGTCGGAAAGCGGAGTCGCAGTGTCGTTCTCGCCCCATATCAGCAGTGTCGGAGCCTTTATCTTCGGCATCAGATGGCAGAGGTCTTCATTGACGACGCGGCTCATTATCGCCCGCATCTTGGGTGTTGCCGACGCGTAGTCCGACGACCCGCTGCGTCCGCGCATACGCTCTATGAGAGCGTCGGCGCGACGTCTGCCCATCAGAAGCGGTGCAAGGAATTTTGCGGTCTTGAACGAATAGACCTTCGCGTAGTATTTCAACGTGCGGTGCGGCTTCACGCCCGCTGCGTCCACAAGAATGACCCGGTCGGTATCGTTACGCGACGCGAAGACTATCGACATGCGTCCTCCGAAGGAATGACCCACAAGCACGGGACGCTTTATGCCCAGAGCCTTCGTGAAGTCCTCGAGCATCGCCGTATAGTCCTCTATGCCCCACACCTCGGCAGGTTCCTGCGAGCCTCCGAAACCCGGCAGATCAAGAGTGTAGACCGTTGTCGTCGAGTCGCTGCATGCATCGCTCAGCACCTTGACAGTCTGAGCGGTACATCCCCAGCCATGAAGAACAATCACCGGAGTATCACCGCTGCCCGCAACATCATAGCGGACGCGCACGCCATGTATATCTATAGTCTTTTCCATTTGAGCCTACAAAATTAGCTAAACGCTCCCGCATTCCGAAAGTTTTCCCAAAAAAAATCCTCATTTCCCACAAAGAAAGATTCAAACGGAAAAAAACGGAAAAAATCAAAGATTTCGGCATGGATGCTTGCTACCTCAAAAATAATTTGTAACTTAGCGTTAACATCAAAGTAAAGTAAGCAATAAAGCATAGTCATGGACAAGAAAGAGATATCTAATAGAATTGAGTATGTAGTGGCATGTGTCGGAGCTTTCGCCCAGCGATATAACCTCTCCAACATGCAGGCATACGCATATCTACGCCGTTTCACAGGCATAGATTTCCTTCTCGACTGCTATGCTGCCGAACATACTCTCTCCATTGACGATGCTGTTTCGGACCTTCAGGCGATCTGCCAACGGGAAGGAGGTAAGATATGAAACGACTCTATCACGGCTCCAACGTCACCATTGAGCGGATTGACCTATCGCGTAGTAAGCGCGGCAAGGATTTTGGGCAAGGCTTCTACCTCAACGCTAATCCCAAGCAAGCTATGGAAATGGCTGTTAGAACAACTCGATTTCTCAATGAGGGAGAACCGACATTATCCTGTTTTGAGTTTGATGAAGACAAGGCTACAAAAAACGGTCTGAACATAAAGATTTTTTCTGATTACTCCGAGGAATGGGCTGAATTTGTCGTGATGAATCGTAAGAATAACTCCGATGTTCCGGCTCATCCTTATGATATTGTAATAGGTCCGATAGCCGATGATACGGTTGGCGTACAGATCCGTCGTTTCATAATGGGTTATTTGTCCGCCTCAGCATTGGTTGAGGAACTGAGATTCCGAGGCGACCATGCCGTCCAATATTTCTTTGGCACCACCAAAGCTGTAGAACTCCTAAAACGCATTGAATTATGACACAGGACATACAATTTCAAATAGAATGCCTTGCGGCTGAACTTGCGGAAATGCTCATGGCGGAATATGGATGGGATATACACCGAGCCCTTGACGAACTTTATTCCTCAACCACCTTCGCCAAACTAAACGACCCCGAATGTGGTCTCTACTATCAGGGGTCCGTCTATATCTTCCAATTCCTTAAATCAGAAATCGAAACCGGCAAAGTCGCGTAATCACCTGCACGCCTGATTCTTTCCCTTCAATCTGAAAGATCAGGAACTCCGCCGTACTATTGCGTATCTCAAACTTCTTTGCCATAAAAAACTCAATTCATTATTTTGACAATATCTCCCACCAGCCGTTTCTACGACCGTTTAAGCGGGTTAAAAGACCGATAGCCGTCTGCCACGCATCAGCCTTCTCCTTCTGTCCCGGCTCGCCATGTACCAAGTACTCGTCAAACTCTTTATATCTGTCTTCGTTTGCCATTATATAATAGATTTGTTGGGTTCGGAAAGATATAATTATAGCTTATCGAGAAGGACTAATCTAATTGTTTGCGATAGACCGAATCTAATGTATTGCCATCTTTATCTCTCCAAACGAGCCAGCCATTGTTGCTGCTACCAATGCAGAAATCGGCGGCAGTGCTAGGACTGGAAAATGTTTTATCTGATGTCATTGTCAATATACCATTATCCGCGGACGTATATTCATGAATCATCTTTTCCCGTTTTTCCTTCCAATTGAACGATGGAACCACCGTTTTGGCAATAACGCTTCCTTTTAAAACGGTAAATCCGTCAGAGCTATAAAAGCCTCTTGCGTTGCTTCCTCGCCCTTTTGTATAAAAAATATGTTCTTCCTTAGGCTGCGATATCTCAAAAATATTGCAACCGATAAAGGATGCTAAGAATTTTACATCTTCAAAGAATTCATCCATCGAGTCCTGCTGATGCTCCGGCAAGTTAGGTGCTTTAGGAGTCTGCTTATTATCGCATAGAATAAACGTATTCGCTTTCATGGCTGTGACTATCGCGATATGTTCCAAATACTGCACATCTACTTTAGTCATATCTGCATCTTTTGATACAAATATTAGAGCTTTTTGCCAAAATGCCTTTTTGCTGTCGTGGTCTTTTACACGTTCTCTGAAATTTTCAGTTTCCCCGATATATGCTTGCGGTTTTGTGGATTCATCTTCGCCAAATAATATGTAGAATGCAGGCTTTTGTAATTTTTCTTGCGTATTAAGATACGCCAGATTGGAACGAGGCACTATAAACATTTGGCAAATCTTATTGCTAATGAAAGCGTATTGAGTCCCTTTGGGATCCCCGTCAACTAAGTATGTAGTTATAGTCTTACCCATGATAATAATCGGTGAAATTAATAAAGGATAATATGCTGTGCTATTAGGAAATTTATCGCTACTTAACCTAATTACAAAGATACTTAGTTTTTCTGAGGTAACAAAACATGTCGTGAATATAAGTGCATATTAACGCATTCGGTCCGATACAGCGCCGAGGGCAGACTTTATTTTGGCTGTTTGGTGAAAATGATATATCTTTGTCTCCGAATTGAAAAAGAACAATATGACAGAAGACGACAAGAAACGGCTAAGACAGGATAAGGACGGTTTGCTCACTTATGAATATCTTGCCAACCATATAGGAGAATCCGGTCCCGAAGAAATTGACGCCCTCATCGACAATATGGCTCGCGTCGACCTCTCCGGTCAGTTTTTGGCAAGCGCCGCACGCTATCTCAATGCCATCGACCCCGAGGGATACGCTCCCGCCATCCGCAATCTCGTTTCGCTCGCCATCGACAAAGACCGCGAGCACAAGTACCTTCCCGACCTCCTTCAGGGACTCTACGGCGAAGACTACGAGACACGCGCCAACGAGCTAATAGCCGCTGACGACAATTTCCGCCGCATCTACAAACGCCTCTTTCCAACTGCAATAATCTGATTTCATGCGCAAGATTTTCACCGCCATCACTGCGTCAGCCATCGTTGCCGCGCTCGCCGTGGCTTGCGGCTCCACCGCACAGGCAAATCAGGAAGACAACAAGACAGACATGACCGAAAATACAAACACTCCGGACACAACGTCCGCAAAAATCGAAGTTGCCACCACCGCCGGCAACTTCACCATCCTCCTCTACGGCGACACGCCCAAACATCGCGACAACTTCCTCAAGCTCGTCAAGGAAGGCTACTACAACGGCACGCTTTTCCACCGCGTAATCAAGGACTTCATGATTCAGGCAGGCGACCCCGACAGCCGCAATGCCGCTCCCGGACAGCACCTCGGTGCCGGCGGACCCGACTATAAGATCGACGCCGAAATCGTCTATCCCAAGCACTTCCACAAGCGCGGAGCACTTGCCGCCGCTCGCCAGGGCGACCAGGTCAACCCGCTCAAGCAGTCGAGCGGCTCGCAGTTCTATGTCGTCACCGGACGCAAGGTTTCCGAAGGCGAGATGGCTCAGCTCGAGAACAGCTTGAAAAACAAACAGCTCCAGCGT
>JAGBDG010000145.1 GCA_017937625.1 Muribaculaceae bacterium
GCAAGTCTTGGAAGCGAGAGTGTTTCCGTCGCCGTCCACGAGACTTACAGTGTAGCCTTCGAGGGGATTGAAGCCGAGATTCGCTACTTCAACAGTGAATTCCGACGGATTTCCGACACTGAGGAGCTGAGGTACGGTCATGGCTGTCACAGCTGCGTCGTTTGCCGAGATTTCGTAGACTTCGAATTTGTAGAACTGCACAGGCACGCGGTTGCAGATTTCGTAGCCGAAGCTGTAGTCGCCGTCTTCCTGAACCGTGAAGGATATGGCGTGCGCGGTCCACTCGATATCGTTGATTTCGGCGTCGTTGACCTCAAGTTCCGTTGTCATGTCGGCAGGTGTGGCGCCTTTTCCCATTGCGAGTGTGGTGTTGGCGGGGAAAAGGGAACCGAGAAGCCTGACTTCGTACCTGACAGCATACAGCTTGTCCTTATGGAGCGTTATGGGAGGCGATATGAGCCAGTCCTGTGCCTCGCCTCCGACATCGAGGATATCGTCGGGGTTATAGCGGTAGAACGCATCGGACGTGCCGCCCCAGAGACCTTCATGCACATACCATGTGTGGTCGTCCTTGTCAAGGTCGAACGGCGTCCACTGGCGCTGGTGGTCTTTCTTGTTGAAGTCGGCAGCGTATGGTACGTCATGAGGCTTTCCTACGACAACGGGGGCGGATTCAGCATAGAAGCCTTCTCCCTTTGCACTGACAGCAGACACACGGTAGAAGTAGCCGTGAAGCTCCGTGAAACCGGAGTCGGTGTATGACGTAGCGGACAGACCGTCGGCAACCGTAAGGTTGTCGGGCTGTCGCTTGACCTTATATGTAAGTCCTTCCGGATTGAACCAGCCGCCATGCGCGCCGGTAACTGGTGCTTCCCATGTCACCGTGACAGACTTCCCGTCGGCAGACTTGGCGGCGGCGAGGTTCTGCGGTGCCCCGGGGATGTCCTCTCCGACCCACACGGCATCGGCGAACTGGCGTTTTCCTTCTCCGGTCTCGTTAGCGGCGGAAATGCTGTATGTCGCCATGGCATTTGCTGCGCCGGTGTGTGTCCACGAGAGTGATGCACCGGGTTCCGTGCCTTCGACAGTGTTCACAAGTTTGTCGTTGTTATATATTCTGATGTCAATCTTGCCGAGACCGTCTCCTCCGAGCGTCTTCGATGGATTCGTCCACGCTACTACGGCTTCTGCCACGCCGTTTGCGGCAGGAGTGACAGATATGCCTGACACGACAGACGGAACGCCGTCGGGCAGAGGATCGGGATCGACGTAGAGACCGATGAGTTCCGCATCATTGCCGATTTTTCCCAGACCGGTGCAGGAGTATTCGTAATTGCGGTCGCGGACTATGCTGCAGAATTTAGAAGAGCCGGAACCGCCGGCGGTCTGGGTATAGCCGGCATAATAGGTTACGTTCTTGCCGTAGTCGTATGCCATCGACTGTGTGCCTACGGGGACGAAGCCTGTCTCGCAGAGCTCGTAGTTGGGAAGTCCGTGGCTTGCCGAGATGTCCCAGACAGTTCCGCCGTCGTCCACTCCGAGTATTTCTCCGTCGGCGTTGACTGCCAGCGCGACGAACGCTCTTTCGTCCTGATGACCGACAAGCACAGCGTCGCCGGTGGCGGGATCGATTGTGAAAAGACCGAAAGGCGCCTGGTTGTCTTCCCCGACTCCGTCGTTGATGTCATATCCTACAGCCCAGAGGCATCCGCGCTTCTTGTCGTAGGCGAGATCGGTGAAGATTATGTTGGCGGCGATGTCATGACGCCAGTCAAGCTCCTTGACGAGAGATATGTTCTTTGTCAGCATGTCGAATACATAGTATTTTTCGCATGTAAGCCCGTTTTCGGAGTTGAACATATAGTACTTGTCGCCGTCGGAGGCTGCGGCGACGATATTGTAGCCCGCGAGGTCTGCCTCGACTGTAATACTCTGTGACGCGTCAGCAGGAAAAGACACCAGCTTCTGCGAGGTCGTACCGTCTTGTGAATAGACCTGAATGCCATATATCCGGCTGACAGACGATGCGGCTGAAGCGGAGCATACGGCAAAAAGAATTGCAAGAAAAAGGGAACAGACTTGTTTCATAATGGATGATTAATAATTTTATTTGCAAAGGTAGCCATTTGTTGCAATTTATTTAGTAATTTTGAACGATATTCGTATAATAACCGAAAATTCATATCATTACAAGACATAATATCAGAACCAATGAGAAAACGACTGTATCTACTACTGCTCGCGGCAGCATTGTTTCCCACATGCGCGGTGCTCGCCCAGACACCGGCGGGAACTCAGCAATGCCGGGGAACAGTACTCGACGAGAAGGGTGCCCCTATGGTGGGAGCCCGCGTTGTCAACTCTGACGGCACATCGCTCGGCATGACCGATGTCGACGGAAACTTCGTCGTGAGCGTGCCTGCCGATTCAAAATCGCTGTATATAATCTATCCCGGCTACAAGGACAACGGCGCAAAGATAATGCCGTCGATAGGCGAGATTGTCATGGAGCCGGAGAGCGAGGACCCCTACTACACCGATCTTTCGGACCTCACCTTCGACGAGTCGGCGCTCGAGGACGAAGAAGGAGCCACACAGAGCGTGTCGGCTCTGACGGGCGCCAACGACAATATATTCTACAATACGGCGTCGTACAACTTCAGCCCGATGTACTACCACTTCCGCGGCACCCTCAGCCCGATGCAGAGCGTATATCTCAACGGAGTGAGGATGAACGACCTCGTGCGCGGCAGCTTCAGCTTCTCCACGCTCATGGGACTCACGAGCCGCGCCTTCCGCAACAAGACTACGACTGTAGGCACCGAGGCGGCGAACTACGGCTTCGGCGACATAGGCGGCAGCGTGAACTACAACACCGTCACCGACCTCTACGCCCCAGGCTTCAACGGCTCGGTGGCGTTCACCAACTCCAACTACATGCTACGCGCCATAGCGAGCTATTCCACCGGTCTGAGCAGCACCGGATGGGCGTTCACCGCCAACGCCATCGTGCGCTACGCCAAGGAAGGCGTCATGAAGGGTACGTTCTACAACTCGGCGGGTCTGTTCATGTCGCTCGAGAAGAGAATCAATCCGGAACATACCCTCGTGCTGACGGCTTTCGGCGGTCCTACGCAGCGCGCGACGGGGCGTCCGACCGTACAGGAGGCATACGACCTCGCCGGCAGCAACCTCTACAACCCCGACTGGGGCTGGCAGGAAGGAAAGAAACGCAGCTCGCGCATCACAGAGACTTTCGACCCGACGGTGATGCTCAACTGGCTCTTCAAGAAGGAAAACACGACGCTGAACACCGCCGTGATGTTCCGCTCGGCGTACTACAACCGCACGGCGCTCAACTACTACAACGCCAACGACCCCAACCCGTCGTACTACAAGTATCTGCCGTCGTACTTCGAGACACAGGGCAACGACGCGGCAGCCGACATGTACCGCGAGCTATGGGAGACAAGCGAGGATTTCCGTCAGATCAAATGGGACCAGCTCTATGACGTCAACTACCTGAACAACCAGGAGAACCTCACTCTTCCCGACGACCAGAAGAAAGGCTCGTCCTACATCATGGAGAACCGCATCAACCACCAGCTCGTCGGCGCGTTCAACACCTATCTCAACACCCGCATCAACTCGTGGCTGAGCCTGCAGGGCGGTCTGTCGTTCAACTACACCAAGAGCTCTAACTTCAAGACCATCCGCGACCTCATGGGCGGCGAGTTCTGGGTAGACATCGACCCGTTCAGCAACCGCGAGGCAAGCGTACGCCCCGGCAACCTCCAGAACGACCTCGACCACCCCAACCGCCGCGTCGGCAAGGGCGACCGCTTCGGCTACGACTACGACATACATGCCCTCCGCGCCGAGGCGTGGCTGCAGAACACCGTAAACCTGCCGAAATGGGACATCAACTACGGTATGCAGATGTCGTACACCCAGTACTACCGCGACGGCAAGATGCGCAACGGACGCGCGCCGCAGAACTCACTGGGCAAGAGCGAGACACAGCGCTTCGACAATGCCTCGATCAAAGTAGGCGCCCTCTACAAGCTCGACGGCAGGAACATGTTCGCCATCCACTTGAATTACGGCACGCGCGCCCCGCTGTTCGACCAGATCTACATCGCACCC
>JAGBDG010000146.1 GCA_017937625.1 Muribaculaceae bacterium
GAGCGACAGGGATGCGCCGATGAGGAAGAGAGTGAGCACCATGCCGCGGCGTGCTATCCATACCATGACTTCGACAAACATCTCGGGGAGCGCGACGTATGTGTTGACGACCATGGCGAGCACGAAGAAGAAAATGAACCAGGGAATGGTGATTTTCGAATTCTTGTCGCGGAAGATGAACATTGTTGCGACAGCGAGAGGAATAATCCACAGCGCGCGGGTCAGCTTGATGAGCGTGGCAATCTGTAGAGCTTCCTCGCCGTAGATCTCGCCGGCGCCGACAACGGAAGATGTGTCGTGGATGGCTATTGCCGCCCAAGTGCCGAACTGCTGCTCCGACATTTCGAGAAGATGACCGAGAGGCGGGAAGATGAACAGGGCGATGGAGTTGAGGATGAAGATGACGCCGAGCGACACTGCCATCTCGTTCTCGTTAGCCTTGATGACTGGTCCGACAGCCGCTATGGCGCTGCCGCCGCAGATTGCCGTGCCGGAGGATATGAGGTAGGACGTCTTGCGGTTGATGTGCAGCCAGTAGCCGGCGAGTACGCCGAGCGCCATGACGCCGATAACCGAAACGACGGTGAACAGCATGCCCTCGCCGCCCGACTTGAGCGACTCGTGGAGGTTCATGTTGAAGCCGAGGCAGACAACGGCTACCTGAAGGAGATATTTCGATGTCTTTTTGTTGAATTTCGGATAAGGATTGGGAAAGATGAAAGCGAAAATGAGACCGAGCAGGAGCGCTATGGGCGCCGATATCTGCGGCAGTCCGAATTCCCCGAAGGGGAAGACGATAAGTGCTATGAGTAAGAGGTAGATAAACTTTGCGCTTTGTTTCATTGCTTGAATTATTGATTGATTATTGTTCTGTCCAGATTTCGAATGACGCTAAAGCCTGGCGGAAAAGCATCTCGAGACCGTTCGATGTCTTTGCGCCGTGTTCTGCCGCCATGCGCATGAATTTGGTGGTCTCGGGGTTGTAGACGAGGTCGAAGCAGTAGTTCGCCTCGGTCATCAGTCCGTATGGCAGGGGAGGGCAGCTGTCGGTGTCGGGATATGTGCCGAGCGGAGTGGCATTGACTATCAGAGGATTGTCGCGGAGCACGGCTGCGTCTATGTCGTCGTAGGAGATGATGCCTTCGCCTTTCTTGCTCCGCGATACGAGCGTCGTGCGGATGCCGAGACGGTGGAGCGCTGTTTCGACGGCACGAGAGGCGCCTCCGGTGCCGAGGATGAGCGCCGCCTGCGGGCGGACATCGCCGAGGAAGTCGAGCAGCGCTCCGGTGAATCCCGCTACGTCGGTGTTGAAGCCTTCGAGAGCCCTGACCCTGCCGTCGTCGTAGCGGCGGATGCGTACGGTGTTGACGGCGCCGACCTCTTCTGCCAGTTCGTCGGTGCTGTCGAGGAAAGGAAGTATCGCCTGCTTGTACGGTGCCGTGACGTTGAATCCCTTGAGATTGGGATTCATCATGACGACGGTGTACAGCGATTCGGACGTCAGTTCGGGAAGCTCGAAGTTCTCGTAGCTGCGTCCGCTGCCGTCCTGTTCGAAAAGACGGGTGAAGAACATCTTCGAGAACGAGTGTCCGAGCGGGTAGCCTATCAGCCCGAAGTCGGCGGAGTGTGGTTGCGGTGCTGTCATTTCTGTGTGTTTCCGTTAGAGTAGACGCGCCAGCGCTCGATGAGCGCGGTCATGTCGGCTGGTATGTCGGCGGTGAAGAACATTTCCTCGCCGGTCTCGGGATGTACGAAACCAAGAGTGCGCGCATGGAGTGCCTGACGCGGGCAGGCGTTGAAGCAGTTTTTTATAAAAGCCTGATATGTCGACGACTGTATGCCGCGCAGCACCTTGTCGCCTCCGTAGCGGGCGTCGTTGAAGAGCGGATGCCCCAGATAGCGCATGTGTACCCTTATCTGGTGGGTGCGTCCGGTCTCGAGGACGCACTTCACGAGCGACACGTGGGCGAAGTGCTCGATGACCGAGTAGTGCGTGACGGCTCTTTTGCCTTCCGCGCCGTCGAGGGGGAAAGTGGTCATCTGCAGGCGGTCCTTGGGTGAGCGACCTATGTTGGTGGCGACGGTGCCTTCTTCTGGCGAGGGACAGCCCCACACCATAGCCACATACTCGCGCTTGGTGGTCTTGTTGAAGAACTGCCTTCCGAGGTTGGTCTTGGCGTCGGGAGTCTTCGCCACGACGAGCAGCCCCGAGGTGTCCTTGTCGATGCGGTGGACGAGTCCGAGCCGCGGGTCGTTGACGTCGTAGTCGGGGGTGTCGCGGAAGTGCCATGCAAGAGCGTTGACGAGCGTGCCGTCATAGTTGCCGTGACCGGGATGCACCACCATGCCCGCGGGCTTGTTGACGACGAGGACATAGCGGTCCTCGTAGACGATGTCGAGGGGGATGTCCTGCGCGATAATCTCGAATTCGTAGCGCGGACGGTCCATCACCACCTGGATGACGTCGAGGGGCTTGACGCGGTAGTTCGACTTGACGGCTTTGCCGTTGACCCAGATGCAGCCTGCCTCGGCAGCCTGCTGCACGCGGTTGCGCGACGATTTCTGCAGCCTCGTCACAAGGAATTTGTCGACGCGCAGCAGCTCCTGACCCTTGTCGGCGGTAAAGCGGAAATGCTCGAAGTATTCCCTGCCGTCGACCTCGAAAGAAGGCGCCCCGCTTTCCTCGTCGGGACTTATGCCGCCGTCGATGATTTCGTCGTCTTCGGTCATTCTTCTTCAGGTTCTAATTCGAGCGAGGGATTCTCGAAGGGTATGGAGTCGTTTTCTTCCGAGTAACCGCTGCCCACGGTGAGAGTCACTGTCGACGTGACGGGCAACACTGTGCCGACGTTCAGCGGAGTGTTGCCGTAGCGTGCCGCCACCACAAGATCGACGAACTCCGACGGAACATGCTCGAGGCGTATGTCGCTGATGCCGATGCCGCGGAGATATGATATTGCCTGGCGCGACGATACGTTGCCGGTCATGGGCATGGATATGGTCACCTGCTTGGGTGAGAATGCCGTGACGGTGACGAACACCTGGCGTCCGTCCTTCACTACGGCGCCGGGCTTGGGCCACGACTCGATGACGGTGCCGGGACCGAACGCCGGGTCGTATATCGAATCGGAAATCTCGATTGTCAGTTTGTTTGCCTCCAGTGCCGCTTTTGCGTCGGCATAGCTCTTGTGCTTTATGTCGGGAACGACAGCCGTGTCGCCGTGGAGCGTCCACGAGTCGAGGAACAGAAGCGCGCCCCACAGGAGTATGAAGCCCGTGAGAATTATCAGGAGAATGTTGCAGATGATAGGATGCTTCTGGTAAAACTCTTTTATCGAGAATTTTGCGTGTTCTGGCATATCAGTTAGTTTATTTTTGCAAAATTAGCAAATAATCTGCAAGTAAGCCCTTAATGCCGCGCTAAAAATGATAAAAGCCCCTTTAGTAGAGCTAAAGGAGTATCTTGCCGGTCTGCAGCGGCTTTCGCGCCTGGGGATGGGGTGACGATTTTTGTAATTGTAAATTTTTTATTAATTTTGTCATTGAAAACACAGATAAGCAATTATTGAAGAACCTTAATTTAAATAAATTCATGAAGCGCATCCTATCTCTGGCTCTTGCCGCAGGTCTTGTCCTGGGGCTTCAGGCACGCGAACTGGTGACATTCCCCGACGCGGCGAACAACTATCAGCTCTATCCCGAAAACAATCTTCCCGACGTTTCGCAGGCGCCCAAGGGCTACGAGAACTTCCATATAGAGCACTACGGACGCCACGGCTCGCGCTGGCTCATCGGTACCCACCGCCACGACGGCGTGATTCGCATGCTCGAGCAGGGCGACTCGATCGGCGGTCTGACCGAACGCGGACGTCAGATTCTCGAGGAAGTGCGTCTGGCGCGCAAGGACCTCACCAACAAGGAGGGCGAGCTCTCGCCCAAGGGCGCCATGCAGCACCGCGGAATAGCGCGCCGCATGTACCGTAACTTCCCCGGCGTGTTCAAGGACGGTACATACGTCAACGCCCGTTCGACTACCATCCCGCGCTGCATCCTCTCAATGTCGAACGCCATCGTCGAGCTGCTCGGCAACGAGCCCGGTCTGAACGTGGATATCGACGCGTCGGAGGCTGACCACTGGTACATGAAGAACGTCACCGACTATCCTGCCATCGAGGCGGAGAAGGAGGGACTGAAGCTCTATAAGAAATTCCATAAGGCGAACAGCACCGACGGCGCATATCTCGCCAAGCTTTTCAACAAGCCTGCCGAGGTTGCCGAGGTCATCGACGAGGAGCTGATGACCGAGTATCTCTTCGACATCGCCGCCAACTCTGTCAGCACCGGCGAGCAGTCGGACATCTTCGACATCTTCTCGCCCGTCGAGCTTGACCGCATCTGGCGCAACCAGAACGCCAAATGGTATATCCGCAGCGGCAACACGCCTCTCACCAAGGGACTCGTCCCCCTGCGCCAGCGCTTCCTGCTGCGGAACTTCATCGAGAGCGCCGACTCGGCGATAGTGTCGAAGAATCTGTCGGCGAATCTCCGCTACGGTCACGAGGTGATAGTGATTCCTTTCGTATGCCTGCTCGAGCTTAACGACTACGGCAAGGTCTACGACAATCTCGATGACCTCGCCGAGAACTGGCACAGCTACGAGATATTCCCCATGGCGTGCAACGTCCAGATGGTGTTCGCCCGTCCGAAGAAAAAGAACTACACCGCCGATGATGTGCTCGTGAAGGTGCTCCTCAACGAGCGTCCCGCCAAGCTCCCCGTGCCTGCCGTCAACGGCGACTATGTACGCTGGACAGACCTCCGCGCCTACTATGCCAAGCGCATAGGCATGGAATGAGCGAACGACCCCAAAACGAAAATGCCGCAGCTCCCGCCGCGGCATTTTTGTTGTCCTACATCGTGAGGATGGAGAGGAGGCGGAATTTGAGGTAGTCGCCGGAGCGGAGGGCGGCGGCAAGCGGGTTGCCCGTCAGCCGCTCTGCAGGGATATAGCGGTCGTAGAGGTCGCGGCTGAGGACGAACAGCGCCCGGTCGAGGTCGTCGCGCCGCATTTTCGAGATTCTGAAGTAGTTCATCCTTATCTGTTCGGCGAGCATCAGCGCCGCCGTATCGTTGTCGTTGTCCAGCCCGAGCAGCGCGCGATCTTTCATCAAGCGCTCCGTTATCCAGTGGGTGTCGCAGGATTTAGGTCTTCCGTAAGCCGTTGACGTTATTCCCTGAGGATTGATGCGGTATCGGTAAACCGGGATATCGCGTTTTATTACTTTCCGCGCGAGGTGGAACAGCACCAGTCCGTTCAAAGTATCCTCGAACCAGTAGGACTCCGGGAAACGGATGTTTTTAAACAGCGTGTTCCTGTAGAGCTTGCCCCACGCGTAACCGTACAGAATGCCGTATCCGCCATTGTCCGAATCGACGTTTCCGCCTCTGATGTACGTCGATGACGTCTCGTTGAATTTCTCATAGCTGCCCTCTGCAATGTCCGCGTCGGCTTTTATAGCCTCGTCGAGAAGGCTGCAGATGTCGCCGAGCTCGTCGTCGGAGTCAACGAAAGTGACGTATAGTCCGCGTATATTCTCCAGTCCCGCGTTTCTTGCGCCCGAAAGACCCCGGTTTTTCTGATGGATAATCTCAACGTCTTTCCTGCCCTCATACTGCTTCAGCAGCTCCGCTGTGGCGTCTGTCGAGCCGTCGTTCACTACAGTGACGAGAATTCTGTATTTGCCCCGCTTCTGAGCCGCGATAGCGCTCTCAATGCAGCCGACAATGTATTTTTCGACATTGTATGCCGGAATGATGATGTGCAGGTCGTAGTCCGACGATACCTCTTTTTCAGCGATGACGCAGCTGTTGTCATAGTCGTCGTGGACGCCCCTCATCAGCTGTGAGGCGCGGGCGATGTCTTCGTCTGACGTTATCATTTTTTTATGGGGAAAAGAACAAAGGACGCCGGCTATCGCTGCCGGGTTCAGACCGGCTTTCCGGAATATGCGCGAGCCTAATCGGAGGCACTTTCTTGTCAGGTTTTTCATCGGGCAAAAGTAGATATGTTGATAATCGCCGTAAAAGTACGATTAAAAATCCGCTCTGCAAAATTGCCGGCAACAAAGCTTAAGTTACGCCTCTGAAAAGGGTTTGCCGCGTCCTTTTTGCTCGAATTCCGGAATTAAGCATTATCTTTGCAGGAACAAAGCCTATTCCGCATGAATATCCGCATTATCACCTGCTTTCTCGTCCTCCTCGCCGCCGTCTCATGCACCCGTCACGACAGCCGTCTGCGCGACATTGACAGTATCA
Source organism: Muribaculaceae bacterium (assembly GCA_017937625.1). Taxonomy (GTDB): domain Bacteria; phylum Bacteroidota; class Bacteroidia; order Bacteroidales; family Muribaculaceae; genus CAG-873. Next base: position 6,316 of record JAGBDG010000146.1, read on the forward strand.
TGGAATCCGCGCCCGAAACTGCGATGGAGCAGCTTGAGCAGATAAATCCCAAAGAACTCTCCGAAGACGATTACGCCTACTACTGCCTTCTCTACACCCAGGCGCAGGACAAATGCGACGTCATAAACACCTCCGACTCGCTGATTTCGGTAGCTTATCAAAAATATACCGTAGGCGGTTCCAAGAACCTTAAAATGAGGGCATATTTCTATAATGCAGTGGTATCTTTTTATAAAAGTGACTTCAAGTCTTCGATGAAAGACGCAATCGCTTCTTATGACATTGCAAAAGAAACAGATGATCATTACTGGATAGCGAAGACCGCCGAACTGATGGCGGATATTTTATGGAAAGTATATAACTACCCGCAGTCCGAATTTTATACACGCGAAGCCGTTGAAAACTATCTTCTTGCCGGACGCATCGACAACCACCGCTACGCTCTATGCGACCTCGCATCTATCTACATGAACGAGGATAAGATGGATAAAGGTATCGCCCTGGTAGACAGCCTTTATAGTGTCGTTACCAATGAGACTCCCGTCGATTCTGCTCTATTGGACTATATGTCGATGGCAAGAGCTTCGTCCCTTTTGAGAACAAATCAAATTGCATTGCTTGATAAAATGCTTAATACATCAGGAATAGCCAGATATGATGCAGACACCGAAGTTGACGCGTCCATTTTCAATAGCATCTTCCTGTATAATTTCAAAGATGATTCAGAAGGGGCAGAAGAATTATTGTCTGAGGCATATCAGGCAGCGGAAAATGAAAAACAGCGCATAAGGATTATGTATCAGGATTTCCTTCAGTCTCTTTCCTCTGGACAATACAAACATGCTGCGATAATGGCCGATTCAGTGATTTTGGTTCAAAGTGGAATTGTGGGAGAGTTGCTTAAAGAATCTGTAACGGCTGAACAGGGTGATTACTACTCAGAAAAGGCGATGTATCAGCAAAGACTGGCAAAACTGCGTCTTTACGCTC
>JAGBDG010000147.1 GCA_017937625.1 Muribaculaceae bacterium
GCTCGTCGCGTTAGCCGCCGGTATAGTCGGCAGCCGCGACGAGGCAGAGGATATCGTGCAGGATGTCCTGCTCAAACTGTGGACTATCTGCCCGGAACTCTCGGTACCTTTCGACTCGCTTGCTTCGGTGGTGACACGCAATATGGCATGCACGGCACTGCGCCGCCGGCATCCTGCGAGTGACATATCCGACATAGAGATAAGCAGCGAAGACGAGGATACGGCGGAATCGCAGGCTTTTGACCACATCATGCGGTGCATCGACGCACTTCCGGCTTTTCAGCAGCTCATTGTCAGACTCCGTCATATCGAGGGCATGGACTACGCCGAGATGTCGCGTGTCACCGGCAGCAGCGAAGTGGCTTTGCGCAAGGCTGTGAGCCGCGCCCGAATTGCCATAAGAGACCAATATTTGAAAGAAGAAAGAAATGAGAGATAAGGACATACGCGCGCTGATAGACAAATTCTTCGACGGCGGTACGACGCTTGCCGAGGAACGTCAGCTGTACGCCTATTTCAGCAGAGGCAAGGTAGCCGAAGATCTGGAGAAATACCGTGAGCTGTTTTCCGACTTCGCTCTGCTTCCAGAGCGGCGTGAAAGTCATCCGTTCCGAGGTCTGCACCGCCTCATCGCCGGCGTCGCCGCGTCGGTCGTGCTTGTCGTCGCGGGTTATGCCGCATGGAATTTCTACGAGTACCGGCAGCTCGACGCTCGCTACGCGGGCAGCTATGTGATAGTGGACGGGAAGCGGATTGACAATCTTCGCGAGATAAGACCGATGATAGAGAGCGCCCTCGCCGACGCACGCGACATAGAGCAGACCGCGGCGGAACAGCCTCAGACGGCGGATATCGAGCAGGAACTTCTCGAGCGCATCGGCGACCCCGAGGACTGCGCGCGCATCAAAGAACTGTTAAATTGACATACGAATATGAAACGATTGATATTGAGTCTGTGCATGCTTGTGGCGGTAGCCGTCACCTCCGCCGCACAAAACAGCATCGACCGGCTGGTAGAGAATTTTTCGTCGGTAGGCAACAGTACCTTCACCTCGGCAGTGGAGCGCGACAGCAAGACGCACCGGATAAAGAAGGTAGTCAAGAAACTCACCCTTGAGGGCAAGCCATCGCGCGAGCTGCGCAAGGCTTTCGAGGACGAGGCGCATACGGGTGCTTTTACCGAAAGGAACGATAACGGAGAGACTGTCCTGATGCTTACTACTCAGGACGAGAAAACAAATCGCGTCTATATGCTGTGTATAAGTGATGAGAAGTTTTATCCGAAAACGGAAACGACCATCATTATCAAGGTAAAGTAGCGTTTATGAAAGCTCCAGCATGCGGTTGATGGGACGTAGCGCAGCCTCGGCGAGAGCGGGGTCGACTGTCACTTCCGGTGTCTCGTCGCGCAGGCAGTCGCGCAGCTTGCGGAGCGTGTTGAGCTTCATGTAGGCGCAGTCGTTGCAGCCGCACGTGCTGTCGAGCGGAGGAGCGGGGATGAAGGTCTTGTCGGGGGCACCCTTGCGCATCTGGTGGAGAATGCCGCTCTCTGTGGCGACGATGAATTCGCGGGCGTCGCTTTCAAGGGCATATTTGAGAAGGACGGCGGTAGAGCCGACCTTGTCGGCCATCAGCACCACAGGACGGGGACATTCGGGATGGACAAGCACCGGAGCGCCCGGGTGTTCTTCCTTAAGTTTCGCGATAGCCTCGGCGGAGAACCGCTGGTGAACGTGGCAGGCGCCGTCCCAGAGCAGCATGTCGCGTCCGGTGACGGAGTTTATGTACGAACCTAAGTTACGGTCGGGACCGAAGATGAGCCTGGCGTCCTGGGGGAAAGATTCCACAATCTTGCGGGCGTTTCCGGAAGTGACGAGCACGTCGCTGAGCGCCTTGACGGCGACGGATGTGTTCACGTAGCTTATGACAGTATAGCCGGGATGTTCCTTGACGAATTTCTCGAACTCGTCGGCGGGACAGCTGTCGGCAAGCGAGCATCCGGCGTTGTTGTCGGGCACGAGCACTTTCTTGTCGGGACAGAGAACCTTCACGGTGTCACCCATAAAGTTGACTCCGCACATCACTATAATGTCGGCATCCGATGCCGTCGACGCCGCTTTCTGCGCCAGTGCGAGAGAGTCGCCCACGTGGTCGGCGATGTCCTGCAGCTCGCCGTCGACATAGTAATGGGCGAGGATGACTGCGTTCTTTTCTTTCTTGAGCTTGAGTATCTCGGCTTTCAGGGCTTCGGTGTCCGCGCCTGTGCGGTTATGGCAAGTTTCCATTTTGATTCTCTTGTTTTACAGGTGCAAAATTACGGAAATTTCCTTTCTGCATAGATAAATGTGGTTGCAAAAGTTGTTATTTTTCTTTGCCGTAACAAAATTTTAAGCTAAATTTGAGCAGTGAAAATTAATAATTCTATCGCCATGATTAGTCCATTAGCTTATGTAGACCCCTCTGCCAAAATAGGCAAAGACGTCACAGTCCATCCGTTCGCATATATCGACGCAAACACGGTGATAGGCGACGGCTGTCAGATAATGCCTTATGCGTCAGTTATCCGCAATACTGAGCTGGGCAAGAATGTAAAGATATACCAGGGCGCCATAGTGGGCGCCGACCCTCAGGATTTCCGCTGGAAAGGCTGCGAGACATTCTGCCGTGTGGGCGACGACACCGTCATCCGCGAGCATGTGATCATCAACCGCAGCATTGTCGACGGACAGGCAACGACAGTAGGCTCAAAATGCCTCATTTGCGCAAACTCGCACATCGGGCATGACTCCAAGGTCGCCGACCGTTGCGTCCTCGGCAACAATGTCAGCGTTGCCGGCGATGTCGAGATAGACTACGGCACAATTCTCTCCTCCGGAGTCATAATACATGAGAAGTGCCACATCGGCAAGTTCGTCCTCATCAAGGGCGGCACTCGCATCAGTCTGAATGTGCCTCCTTACGTCATCATGGCACATAACCCTGTTGTCTACTACGGCATCAACTCAACCGTCATGCGCAAGCACGCCGCCTTCACCGAGGAACAGATTGACGATGCTGCCAAGGCATACCGCCACATATACCAGTGCCAGACCTCCATCTTCAACGCTCTCAAGCGAATAGAGGCTGACATAGCCGACGGACCGGTGCGCAGCGAGATTCTCACTTTCGTGCGCGCCAACAACATGAAGATTGCCGGCGACCGATTCGAACTCGATTAAAGAATGAACGAAACATCAGACATACAAAATCTTACATACTCTCAGGCTCTCGGCGAACTTGAGAGTATTCTTTCGGCGCTGCGCTCCGACAGCTGCGACGTCGATACCCTCGCCGAACGCACGCGCCGCGCCGCCGCTCTCCTTGCCTATTGCCGGGAGAAACTGACGCGCACCGAAGGCGAGCTCGCCAAGGTGCTCGAAGAACTCGACAAGTCGCTGCAGTGATGCTGAATTTCACTCCGCTCGCTCGTCCGTATTTCAAGGCTCTTGCCGCACGCCGCGGCAGGAGCGCCGATGCGCGCGGTCTTGAGGAAACACAGCGCCGTGTGCTCGCGGCATTGCTGCGCTCAGCCTCACGGACGGAAATCGGGCGTACCTGCGGCTTTGCC
>JAGBDG010000014.1 GCA_017937625.1 Muribaculaceae bacterium
CAAGTTGACTCCAAAAAGAAAGCAAATTTTTTTCAACATATTTAAATCGGGTTCATTATTGAAATGACGGTAGTCGCGCTTGGCGGGCTTGCCGTTGCGGAAGACGACGCACGACGCCACGGGGTTGGTGCCCTGGATGTTGGAGTTGTCGAAGCACTCGATGTGGGTGGGCAGCTCGCTGAGGCGAAAATCTGCCTTCATGCGCTCCATGAGTCTTTCGGCGCGTTCTTCGGGGTTGTTGCGCTCCATGTGCCGGAGGTCGTCGATGCGGTTCTGACGGGCGTTTTTCTCGCTGACTTCGAGAAGTTTCGCCTTGTCGCCGCGCCGGGGGATTGTGAAGGTGATGCCTGGCATCTCGGTCTCTGGCGCCTCGGCGACGATGACCTCGTCGAAGGTCACGCCGAGATCGCCGCGTATCTCTTCCATGGCGTAGCCGAGAATCTGCGCCTTCGACTCCTCGAGGGAGCGCTTGTAGCGCAGGGTGACGCTGCGTACAACGGCGCCTCGGCGTACGTGCATATAGTTGACATATACGTCGTTGCTGCCGTCGTCGTCGAAGCCGAACACGTCGACGTCGCCTATGGTCTGGCTGACGATGACGCTCTTGGAACGGTAGTTTTCGATGAGACGGTACTGCTGCTTTAGCTCCTGCGCCTCCTCGAAGCGCAGCTCCATGCTCAGGCGTTCCATCTCGGAACGGAGGTAGGCGAGAAGTTCCTGAGTCTCACCGCGGAGTATCTGGCGGATGCTGTCGATGTATCGGGCGTAGGCAGGCGCGTCGATTTTGCCGACGCAGCATCCGAGGCATTTCTTTATATGGTAGTTGAGACACAGGCGTCCCTTGCCTTTCTCGATGTACTCCGGCGTGAGGGGCAGACGGCATGTGCGGACAGGGTATATCTCGGAGATAAGCTCGAGGACTGTGCGCGCCACGGCGGTGTTGGTGTAGGGTCCGTAGTACTTTGAGCCGTCGCGGACGTGCTGGCGGGTGAGGAACACGCGGGGATAGAGCTCGTTTGTGACCACAATCCAGGGGTAGGACTTGTCGTCCTTGAGAAGGACGTTGTAGCGTGGCTTGTACTCCTTGATCATGGAGTTCTCGAGGTTGAGGGCGTCCTGCTCTGTGGGCACGACGATGTACTTCATGTCGGCGATGTTACGCACGAGAATGTTGGTGCGCAGCACGTCGTGCGTGCGGTTGAAGTACGACGACACTCGCCGCTTGAGGTTCTTCGCCTTGCCGACGTAGATTACCGTGCCGTCCTTGTCGAAGTACATGTATACTCCGGGGGTCTCGGGCAGTATTGAGATTTTCTCCTTGAGTTCGGCGGATTTCTCGTGCTTCATAGTTCAATCGAAAAGACCGGGCAAATCGCCTCGCTGCACGCCGAGATGCGAGTAGGCGAGCTGTGTGACGACGCGTCCGCGCGGTGTCCTTTTGATAAAACCTTCCTTGATGAGATAAGGTTCGTAGACTTCCTCGATAGTTCCGGTGTCCTCGCCGATTGCCGTGGCGATGGTCGAGAGTCCGACGGGACCGCCGTTGAACTTGTTGATGATGGTGGTGAGAATCTTGTTGTCGATTTCGTCGAGTCCGTAGCGGTCGATGTTGAGCGCCTCGAGGGCGTAGCGGGCGATCGGCAGGTCGATGCTGCCGGAACCCTTGACCTGTGCGAAGTCGCGGACTCGGCGCAGCAGGGCGTTGGCGATACGTGGCGTGCCGCGGCTGCGCATGGCAATTTCGAGCGCAGCCTCGTCGGCTATTGGTACGGACAGCAGCCGTGCCGAGCGCTTCAGGATGGCGCTGAGCACTTCATGGTCGTAGTACTCGAGGTGACACTTGATGCCGAAACGGGCGCGGAGCGGCGAGGTGAGCATGCCGCTGCGTGTGGTGGCGCCGACGAGGGTGAAGGGATTGAGGGTGAGCTGCACGCTGCGGGCGCCCGGTCCCTGGTCGATCATTATGTCGATGCGGTAGTCCTCCATCGCCGAGTAGAGGTATTCCTCGACCACTGGCTTGAGGCGGTGTATCTCGTCGATGAACAGGACATCGTTTTCTTCGAGAGAGGTGAGGACACCGGCGAGGTCTCCGGGCTTGTCAAGGACAGGTCCGGAGGTGATTTTCAGCCCCACGCCGAGTTCGTTGGCGACGATTCCGGCGAGGGTGGTCTTGCCGAGTCCCGGCGGACCGTAAAGCAGCAGATGGTCGAGGGA
>JAGBDG010000148.1 GCA_017937625.1 Muribaculaceae bacterium
AAGCATATCCACTTCACACCCGCCGAGGTGACATCTGTCTACGATATTGTCATCACCGGCGTACAGAATCTGCGCGCCGACACGGAGGCGTCGGCAGTCATCACCGGCATGGCGGAGGCATGGAGCCCCGCCGGCGGGCGCCCGACGGGTACGGAGGTGACGGTACCGTTCGGTCTGAACCACTGCGGCTCCGACTGTCTGCGTGGCTCCGTGGTGGTATTCGGCGACAACCGCCCCCACGACGTACGTCACTGGCTCCGCGTGTACACTTCCTACAAATACTACTACGACTACGATGTGACCGAGCAGATACATAACGCCGTTGACAGCAGGCACATCGAGATCGACATCGACGGACTCAGGCTGCCGGCATCCGGCGAAGGCATGAGTCCGGGCATCAACGACTGGGACGACGCCGAAGATGTCGAAATACTCATGTAGCACCACAAAATGCCATATATATTAAAATAACATCTTAAAAATCATATCGTTATGAAAATCAGTACAAACTCAGCAGCTGCAGTTCTGCTGACCGGGGCATTCTTAGCTACCTCGTGTGCTAACGATGTCGAAACGAGCGTAAACACCGATCCGCAAGGCAATGCGATCAGTTTTACGGCTTCGGTAGGGCGCTCATCACGCGCAACAGAAATCAAACTTGACAATCTTGGCGACTTTGCCGTGGTCGCCAAGGGCATACACCCTGAGGGTACTCTCTATAACTCGTATCTTATTGGAGATGCCAATGGTGGTGAAATTGCCCATTTTAAAGATCTCACAGGTTCCGGTAAGGATCAGTACGGCACATGGACGCTTGACCGCAGTGTCTACTGGCCGACGTCTTTAGACCGCGTACTGTTCATAGGTTACACCACACTTAAACGCGGAGCCGACAACAAATCCGAAAATTCCGAGGGCGGAGTACTCGGCGACGCCACTTTCAGCATAACAAGCGACAAGCCGACAATAGCGAATTTCAAGCCGCTCAAGTGTGCCCTGACAGCAAACGACGCTGATAATAGTGATGAAATCTGGGCCGACGGCGAAGGACAGAAAGACCTGCTTGTCGCCTTCAAGGACATGGTGCGCGGAAGCAATACCACTGTTAAACTTCAGTTCCGTCACGCGCTTACCCAACTGTCGGTTACGGCAAGCCAGGGAGATCTGGATGCCAATGATGATCATCGTATCGTAAAGGTAAAGGGCGCATGGATTGTAAACGCCGCAGAATCCGGCACTCTGTCCGCCACTATTGAATCCAAAAAAGTGGACAATAAGATTACTGTAACCAATAAAACCACTTGGACCCCTTCCGGTACAGCTACATACGGAACATATTATGACGGTATACGAGAATTGAATGGTACAACGACAACTGATATTCTGAGCAAGTCGCTTATGCTTGTCCCGCAGAGCCTTACAAAATGGAACAAATCTGAAACAGATAAAGGAGCGTACATCATGCTGCTTTGCCGTATCGAGCTCAAGCACTCCGGCGCAACCCATACCGGCTCAGACATAACGGATATCGCCATTGAAGGGAATAACCACTACCACCAGCTGTTCCCCGTCAACGCCACTTACGACGGCTCTCAGTATGGCTTTGTGTGTGTGCCTATTGATACCGACTGGGCAGACGCCTCGACAGACACCAATGCCCCGGACTGCAAGGGAGCAGGCAAGCACTATACATACAACCTCGACATCTGCGGCAAGAATTCCGGCGCAGGTATCTATCCTCCTACTCCGGAAAAAGACAAACTTATTCCCTCCGGAGCAACAGTGGAAGCACTTGTCCTGAAGGATGGTAACTACGAAAAACAAACCGTGACCCTCAGTGTTGTCGACAGACCTTCCGGAAAAAATGTAGGCGATGCTGTTCTTGACGATCCCATCATGTTCTCCGTAACTGTAGCCGATTGGACAGATGACAGCGGAGAATGGAAGGACGGCACCGAAAGTAACGCCTCCGAAGACTGATTCTTTTCTGACCCCAACACAAATCTGACAATAACAGATCCTCCATGGATGCAAAATACAGCTTCTCACCCTATGCCATAGCCGCGCTTGCCGCAGCCATGCTTGTGATGCCCTCGGCATGCAACGATGATTTCGGTTATCAGAACACCGTAGGACAGCAGATAGCATTCCACCCCGCGGCATCCGCCGGATGGCACGAAGGGATGTCGGTCGACGAAAGCTCGCCCACGACACACTGCACGTCGGTGCGGGCGCTCTCGGGCGGCGACACGAAGCTGTATTTGCACACCGTGGTTGCCGACAACCCCGCCGTTGAACGGACTGCGGGGTCGCGCGGCACAACCGTCGGCAGTACGGACGCCTTCAAGAACCGCTACGCAACGTTCTCGCTCAGCGGCATCTGCTATACCGGCACGTATCCCACCGACGAGTCGCAGAACACGTGGACGACAGAATTCGCCCACGACCTTCCCTACCGCACCGCCAACGGGGAGCCTGCCGCCGGCGGAAGGCAGCTCTACTGGCCCGCCAACGGCAAGGTGCGTTTCTTCGCCTTCGCCCCGACGACCGATGATTTCAAAGGCGAGGGCGGCTCCCTGACCATGAGCGCAGCCGACCACAAGGGTTCGCCGACGATCACCTACACCGTGCCGACGAAAGTGACCGAGCAGGTTGACCTTATGACCGCATGTACCGAAGAAAAACACGCTACCACTCCCGGCAACGCCATAACGCTGACCTTCGGGCACGCCCTCACCGCCGTGCAGGTGAAGTGTGGCACAGGAATGCTTGCCGGCAAGATCACCGAGGTGAAAATCGGCGGAGTATACGGCACCGGAACACAGGTGATAGGTTCCGGAGAATGGACCATCGACGCAGGCTCCAAAACCTCCTATACAATCTCTAAAGAAATCACGCTGCCCTCGGAAAACGACAATAATTCCACGAAGCCCGACAAGGTACACACGCCCGCGGACACCCCGATAGCGACAGATACCGACGCACTGACCTTCCTCCTCCTCCCGCAGAAGCTGGACGGCGCCTCAATGACCATAAAGTTCACCGACGCCGCCACCGGCACACCGCGCACTATCACCGGTCCGCTGACAGGCAACTGGGAGGCAGGCAAGATCGTCACCTACACCGTATCGCCGTCGAGTATCCATATCAGCGCGAAAATTACACTGAACAAGAAGGGACGGACTGAAACCAATATTGTTCCGGACACCATACCCTATACGGGCGTATGGTACGACGCCAAGTACAAGGCTTCTGCCGAAATAACGCAAGGCACCGACACAAAGCCGCTTGACATTGACGAGAGCAAAATCTCTTTCTGGCACAGCTTCGACGATGGAAAGACGTGGACGGAAGGCGGCAGCGACACCGACGGACTGCTGACAATCTCGCCGCAGCCCGCGTACACGACAATAAATACAAACACGGGATTTGTTTCCGGCTTCAAGACCGCCACGGGCACCGTCACCGATGACGATGTCCAAACGGAAAGAGTGACCCCGTTCAACCTCGGAACGGAAAAAGGCGCGACAGCCAACTGCTACCTCGTCGACCAGGCGGGCTATTACTGCCTGCCGCTTGTCTACGGTAACGGCGGCACTCCTACGGGCAATGCCAACGGTCTGACGAAATTCGTCGATTACCAAGGCAACGAAATAACGAACACCACAATTTCAGGCACCGGAAAGGATGCCGTACTGATGTGGCAGGACTCCCCCGACCTTATAGATCCGGCGAGTGTAGCTGTCCGCGATGTCAACGGAACCTCAATGCTGGTGTTCCGTATCCGCCCCCAGACTCTGGCGCAGGGCAACGCTGTCCTGGCGCTGAGAGACGCGTCGACCAAGGACATAGTCTGGAGCTGGCATATCTGGGTGACGCCGCATAAAACCGAATTCTACACCTACTTCTGCACGGTAACGTCCTCTGTCAGCAATCAAACATACAGTTTCTCGCAGAAATACAACCTCGGATGGTGCGACAGCCACGAGGACAACCCGGAGCGCGAGTTCATCCTTAAGGCTGTCTTCGACATGATAGGCGAAGAAGTCGTGATTCCCGGCACATTCGTACAGAAGGAATACAAAGGCTCCGACGCCGGCGACAACACATACTACCAGTGGGGCAGGAAAGACCCCATGCTCGGCGGAATATATAACAAAAACACTAATAATTACACGTATTACAAAAAAGGTAATACAGGAGCCACACCGGACGTCACGGAGTTCACCATGGAGAACAAGCAGGTGTTCAACCAGTATGTCAAGGTGGAAAACGGGACAACATACAACTATTCGTTCCGTAAGAATCCGGGCGATATGGTCGCTAATGGTGACGAATTTTCGACAGGTGCTACCATCCCCGATGCCATAAAGAATCCGTATATGTTCATCACCAATTCACGTGAAAACAACACGGGCGATAACTTTGCCAATAATGTTAATAAATGGACAGGGCTGAGTTACCGTCAGCACTGGCACAAGCTGGACGGAGCGCAGGACTATGTGGGGACAACTAAAATTCTGTTCAATGCATGGAATTACAATGCCACCGGTGTATGTACGGGATATGACGATAAACAGAGTTCGCAATCGGTCAGCAAAACAATCTACGACCCATGCCCTCCAGGCTTCAAGGTGCCGCCAATCGATGCGTTCCGTGGGATAACCGATCGAGTTAATAACAGCAACACCACCACTCTCGGCACCACAACATTTGGAAAAGTTTCCGGTTTTTCCGACAAAGCATGGAGTATTACGCTTAAAGAAACCGGCAGCGGTACGGTCTACTTCCCTGCCACAGGCGTGAGGGACTATGCGCTGCGCCAGAACGAATGGAAAACCGTCAAACCGGAAAATTATTCCGGCGGCGCTTACGACTATGAAACGTTCATGAAGACCACCTGGCCTGCGTTCAAAATGCTTACATTTGTGACCTCGGCAAGCGAACAAAAGGCATCTAACACGAACGATGTAGACAAACTTCTGATATTTATGATAGACAACAGATTTCATAATGGGGCCGATGCCGACTATACGACAGTTACTGATAGTCCAAAGGTGACATACTACGTGCCATCCTCAAACGGCTACGGTCTGTCTGTGCGCCCGATAAAAGAGTGAGCGGCTTTCGTCAGCCGAGAAATGCAAAAAACAGAGCCGGGACTTGGCTGTTAAGAAATTTTTGCATAATTTTGCGCCGGAAAAATAATTTTCCAAGAGAACATGTTTAACGGGGTGCCCGAGCGCTCTGCGCGGAGGCTGAGATCATACCCTCTGACCTGATCCGGATAATACCGGCGTAGTGAATATGAACAAAAAATTATTTCTTGCGGGGGCCGCAGCGCTCGCCGCAGCGTCTGCCCAGGCGCAGACCGACACCACTTCCGTGGTGCTTCGTCAGCTCGAAGTAGTGGCAAACCGTGCCACTGAGAAAACACCCGTCGCCTTTACCAACGTAGGCAAAGCTCAGCTCGAAAGCTACAACGACGGACGCGACATTCCTTATCTCCTAAGTTCAACACCTTCTTTGATAACGACCTCTGATGCCGGCGCCGGCATAGGCTACTCGTCGATGCGTGTGCGCGGCACAGACGCCACGCGCATCAACGTCATGGCAAACGGCATACCCATCAACGACGCCGAGAGTCACAGCGTCTACTGGGTCAACATGCCCGACCTTGCCTCGTCGGTGCGCGACGTGCAGATCCAGCGCGGCGCAGGCACGTCGGCAAACGGCGCGGGCGCATTCGGCGCAAGCGTCAACATGCTCACGGACGCGCCTTCGGAGACACCGTATGCCGAGCTTTCAGGCGCTTACGGCATGTACAACACCAACCGCGAGACCCTGCGCGTGGGCTCGGGACTCCTGGGCGGACACTGGAGCTTCGACGCGCGCATATCGCATCTCGGCTCGGACGGCTACATCGAACGCGCAAGCTCGAAGCTCTGGAGCTACTTCGGTCAGGCGGCATACCAGAACCACAATACCCTGGTGCGCCTCATAGCCTTCGGCGGCAAGGAGGAGACATACATGGCATGGGACTATGCCTCGAAGGAGGACATGGAGAAGTACGGCAGACGCTACAATCCCTGCGGCGAGTACACCGACAAGGACGGCAACACGGCATACTATCCCGACCAGAAGGACTTCTTCACCCAGCACCACTTCCAGCTTCATCTCTCGCAGGTCCTTTCGGACACATGGCGCATGAACGCCGCGCTCCACTATACCGACGACTACGGCTACTACAACCAGTACAAGACGCGCCGCACGCTCGCCGAGTACGGTCTTAGCGACTTCAAGGACGCCGATGGCAACACCGTCAGCAAGGAAGACCTCATCCGTCTGAAAAAGAACGACAACGGCTTCGGCGGCGGCATGGTTAACTTCAACTATCTCGACGGCAAGTGGAACGCCACCTTCGGCGGCGCCGTCAACTACTTCCACGGCAGCCACTTCGGCAACATCGCCTGGGTACGCAACTATGTCGGCCCCATCGACCCGCTGCAGCGCTACTACGACAACACCGGCAAGAAGCTCGACGCCAACGTCTACGCAAGAGCCAACTACGACATCAGCCGCGAGTTCTCCGTATTCGCCGACCTCCAGTACCGCCACATCCACTATACCATCGACGGCGTGTCCGACAACTTCGACTGGAACACCGGCGGCATGGCAGCCCTGGACGTAGACCGCATCTGGAACTTCTTCAATCCCAAGGTGGGCGTCAACTACACCCGCGGCAACCACCGCGCTTTCGCATCGTGGAGCGTCGCCCACAAGGAACCTGTCCGCGACAACTTCACCGACGGCGATCCCAACCACGAGCCTCAGGCAGAACGCCTCTTCGACTACGAGCTCGGCTACAGCTACAACAGCCGCCTCTTCAGCGTCGGCGCCAACCTCTACTACATGGACTACAAGG
>JAGBDG010000149.1 GCA_017937625.1 Muribaculaceae bacterium
CGGCGGCGAAATGAAGAAAGGCATGTTCTCGATGATGAACTACTTCCTTCCCCTCAAGGGCATCGCTTCGATGCACTGCTCCGCCAACACCGACATGAACGGCGAGAACACCGCCATCTTCTTCGGTCTTTCCGGCACAGGCAAAACCACTCTCTCGACCGACCCGAAACGTCTCCTCATCGGCGACGACGAGCACGGCTGGGACGACAACGGCGTCTTCAACTTCGAAGGCGGCTGCTACGCCAAGGTCATCAACCTCGACAAGGAAAGCGAGCCCGACATCTACAACGCTATCCGTCGCGACGCTCTCCTCGAGAACGTTACTGTCGACAAAGACGGCAAGATTGACTTCTCCGACAAGAGCGTGACAGAGAACACCCGCGTAAGCTATCCTATCTACTTCATCAAGAACATCGTCAAGCCCATTAGCCACGGTCCCGCTGCAAAGAACGTCATCTTCCTCAGCGCCGACGCATTCGGTGTTCTTCCTCCCGTTTCTATCCTCGACAGCGAGCAGACCAAGTACTACTTCCTCAGCGGCTTCACCGCTAAGCTCGCCGGAACAGAACGCGGCATCACCGAACCCACCCCGACATTCTCGGCTTGCTTCGGTCAGGCATTCCTCGAACTCCACCCCACCAAATACGCAGAAGAGCTCGTCAAGCGCATGGAGAAATCCGGTGCGAAGGCTTATCTCGTGAACACCGGCTGGAACGGCACAGGCAAGCGTATCTCCATCCGCGACACCCGTGGTATCATCGACGCCATCCTCGGCGGCGACATCCTCAAGGCTCCCACAAAGAAGCTTCCGATCTTCAACTTCGAGATTCCTACCGAGCTTCCCGGCGTCGACACCAAAATCCTCGACCCGCGCGACACCTACGCTAACCCCGAGGAGTGGACAAAGAAGGCAGAAGATCTTGCCGCACGTTTCATCAAGAACTTCACCAAGTACGAGAACCACGCAGTAGGCAAAGCACTTGTCGCTGCTGGTCCCAAGCTCTGATAACAAGACTCCATCAGATAAGAAAGCACCGCCATCCGCGGTGCTTTTTTTATTGTCCGTAGCTTTTTTAAGCGATGTTTTAGATACATTATGTCGTGCAAAAAGATTAAATTTGCAAGAAAAATGTCTATCTGATGAATCGATTGTCCGCTATCTGCGTTCTGATACTTTCAACCGCATTTTTCGTATCATGCAGCCGGAGCTCCGGAACCACCGCCGACCTTCTCGCCGACTGGGAGAGCGACGGCTCGGCATCCGCCCTTGAGGAAATCAACCTACGGTACAGTATGCCGAAGAAAGATGTCGCGTCAGATTCCGTCCTCGCAGTCTACAGTCGTATATTCAGGAATTTTCCTTCCCGTGCTTCCGGCAGCGGCATGACTGATGCTGTCGGCAAAGCTTTTATCCGCTATTTCAACGCAGCATATTATTCGCCGGACTCTGACAGGAGCCTGAGAGAATTTCTGCAGATTACCGACAGTCTCGCCGGGCTGAAAGACTCGTGGCTCGCCACCGAATGCCGCTACTATCTCGCTGCCTACAGAATATATGTGAACAGCGTTCTCGGCAGAAGCGACACCGCTTTCATCAGAGATGTTATGAAATACCCGGTATCGTCCGACGCCTCTCAGGAAGCCGCCTTCGGACATATCATTGCCGAGGCGATGCAGTTTTCCGTTATGTCCTCAGTCGATTATCTCGCCATGCAGGAAAGAGCCGTCGATGCCGTGCGCCGCGGCGGAGATGTCGTAGATCCGGTCGCTGTCCTCTCGCAGGCGGGAATGCTCTACAACCGCAACGGAGAATACGAGAGAGGGGCACTCTATCTGCAGGATGCTGCTGAATATGCGCGGAAGCATCCCGATGATATAAACAAGGGAACCGTCAGGCTCTACGGCAATCTGAGCAATCTCTATTCACGTCTCGGAATGTATGAAAAGTCGCTTGAACTGAACAGCGAGGCGATAGAACTCAGCATGGACAAGGCTCCCGAACTTGTCTGTGACCTCAAGCGCATGAGGGCGACAGTATATTCTCTCGCAGGCGAACTCGATTCTGCAGACTTCATGCTTAAAAAGGCTCTCGAATGGTCGCGGAGCCTGCGCGACAGCGCCACTGTCGCGCTGTATGCGCGTGCCATAGAAAGCGAGAGAATGTGGCACTACATCGAACATGCCGACAAATACGCCGATTCGCTCGGCGTTGCCGTCGACATACTGCGCCGTATGCCCGACGACAGCCATAGGGGAACCACGAACCGTTTCATGCTCGGTCTCGCCCTGGCGCAGAGCGGCAAGGCGGCCGAGGGTATTCCGCTGATGGAGAGCGCGACCGCCGAATTCGAGCGCCAGCGGTATGGCGAAAGCGTTACCTTCGCCTACGAATGGCTCGTGAAGATGTACGCGGCAAACGGCATGTCGGGCAAACTCGGCGCCGTAATGCCGCGGTACCTCGCGATGTGCGACTCCATGAAACACGAGGACCAGGTGAACGGCGCCATAGCCGCGAACATACGCTACGAGACCGGCAGACAGGAGGAAGAGAACAAGGCGCTTGCTAACGAAGTGAAGATGAAGCGTCATTCCCTCACCCTCGTCATAGTGGCGCTTGTGCTTGCCCTGTGTCTTCTCATCGCCGGTGTGATGCTGTATATCCAGTACCGCCGTTCGACGCTGCGCGAGCGAAAGCTCTACGAGCGGCAGATAGAGGGACTCCTGTCGTCGCAGCAGGCGCTGAACCGCCGAGCCGAAGAGCTGAGCGAAGAACTCAAGCAGGCGAGCGGCAACGAGGTTGTCGACAATGTGCTTCTCAAACTTGAGCCAACACTCATAAGCGAGGCTAACGAACGTAATTTTCGTCAGGCATTCAATTTGCGCTATCCCAGCTATTTAAAGCGTCTGCGCGAAACCGGAGCCAATCTGACGAAATCCGACGAGCTGTTTTGTATGTTAATATTTCTGGAGCAGAGCAGCGACGAGATCGCCCTTGCGCTCGGCATAATGCGTGCGAGCGTCAATTCGGCGCGCTACCGTCTGCGCCGCAAGTTCGGGCTCGACCCGTCGGTAGAACTTGATGCTTTCCTAAAGTCAGATAGGTTTTACCCCCC
>JAGBDG010000150.1 GCA_017937625.1 Muribaculaceae bacterium
CATAGGCGCATGCATGACGGCGCGCCGCCAGATGTTCGAAAACGCGAACGCATAATTGGATTCTGATAATACCGACGAGACTGTGTCGTAATTAAGTTTTTGAAATGCACCCCAAAAGTTAGACACAAAACTTTTAGGGTGTATTACACTTTTGATACGGAGGGTGTTGCGGAACTCGAAAATCGAAATTTCAATATGCAATACAGGATTCGTGGTGTGTTGATAAATGTGAAGACATGCTGATTCCGAGAGTTCTGCGATATCCTCAAGAAACCGGTATTTGCAGAATAAAACCGCCCCCTCCGTCCGGAAAAAGATTTCCGGAATTTCTTTGAGGAATTGAAAAAAAACATTAATTTTGTCATGGATTTGGTGACCGAAAGAGCCTATTGCGGCTCCGGAAGTTGAAAAGGGAATCAGGTGAGAATCCTGAGCAATCCCGTTGTCGTAATCCCCACTGTCAGAGATATCTTTGCCTCCGACGAGATGGAGCGACCGAAATCACATTGTGTGCCGCCACAGGTACATGAGAAGTGGGTCGTCTCCGGGGTCAGCCGAAATACCTGCCAAAACCAAGCTGCAACAATCTTGCGAGGACGAGACAGGCAGACATCCGAGGTTTGTATAGCCTTGGTGCATTTCGGCTATTGATTCCGAGATACCGCCCTTTTTTTCCTCATTTTCATTGTTGCAATTGGAATGCGCTGCCAGGCGCACCAATGATTATTGAACAATAAGTTTCATATTTTTAATAATTTAGACAATGAAAAGGTATCTACAAACTTTTGGCTTCATCATTATTATGATGGCAGTAGGGGCACAGGCCCACGCCTACGATTACGCAATCGACGGTATTTATTACAATATCCGTTCATCGTTGGAAAACACTCTCGAAGTCACTCAAAGCCCGAATTCCGATGAATATTCCGGTGAAATCATTATTCCGGAAAGGTTATGTATCGGAGGACAGGATTACACCATCGTATCAATCGGCGAGGGCGCTTTCTCCGAGTGTTACGATCTTACTTCGGTCAGCTTACCTAACACAGTGGTATCAATCGGCACGCAAGCCTTCACAATGTGCATGAGCCTTGGCTCTGTAAACTTCCCAACCTCACTGCAGACGATAGGCGATTACGCGTTTCTCTATTGCATTCAGCTCACATCAGCCGAACTGCCCGAGACTCTCACAACAATCGGCGTCGGAGCCTTCAGCACGTGTATGAGCCTATCATCAGTTACACTGTCTGATAGACTTGCAGACATTCCCGACAACGCATTTATCGATTGCAGCGAGTTGAGCACCATCACCATCCCGGCATCGGTAAAAAACATCGGGGAAAATGCTTTCGGCAACTGCTCGTCGCTCTCGACGGTAACACTTTCCGAAGGACTCGAATCCATCTCATCCAAGGCGTTCAACCATTGCAGCAGCCTCACGTCGCTTAACCTTCCTTCCACATTCGACACCCTCGCATCCGACGCTTTCACCGGATGTACAAAATTAGAGAACATCAACGTAGCAACCGGCAATGCCAATTTGGTATCGGTTGACGGCGTGCTTTACAATGCCGACAAGACAATACTCATTCTTTGCCCTGCTGCAAAAACAGCTGTGACTGTCGAAAATACTGTTCTGGCTATCGGCAGCTACGCTTTTGCCAACAGTTCAATCAGTTCTATTGACATCCCGGACGGCACCACCACTATAGAGAACAATGCGTTCTATTATAACACAAAACTCTGTACCGTCAACATACCGCAAAGTGTGACGTCAATCGAAGAATGGACCTTCGCATACTGCATAGCTCTTGACAACATCAATTTGCCATCTTCGATTGAGACAATAGCTCCGAATACTTTTTATTACTGCCAATCGTTGTCATCGCTCGAAATTCCCTACGGCATTAAGACCATCGGCAGCAGCGCATTCGCATACTGTTCCGGTATCGAGAGCATCGATATTCCGGAATCAGTCGTTTCGATAGGCTCCTACGCCTTCCACTATTGCTCCAGTCTCACCTCCGTTTCCATTCCGTCTTCGGCAAAGAACATAGGGGATTATGCCTTCGCAATCTGCCCGCTCATTAGCAGTGTTACTGTTGCTAATCCCGTTCCGGTAGAATGTATGCCCGGTTTTATGGACGAAGTTCTCGAGAACGCTACTCTCTATGTACCGCAGGGGGCTTTGGCAGCCTACAGGGCATCGGCAAGCTGGAACGAGTTCAGGTACATTCAGGAAACAACACATACAGGCATTGATTCAATCCCCTCGGTAGATGACGCCGACGCCGTCTACTACAATATGCAAGGAATAAGAATCGATAATCCGACGCATGGTCTATTTATTAAGGTAAGCAGCGGAAAATCTAAAATAGTAATCCTTTAAGGTTTACGCATCATATTAAAAGAGGAGCGAAGTTGTCGAAGTCAACCGTTCCTTTATTGAGGCTGTATCAATTACGATACAGCCCCGTTCTTTTTGTCTGACAGGAACTTAAATCGGAGTTGAGTGTTATATATCTGAAAGGAGTATCCGATAATGAAAAATACAATCCTGCTTCTGCTTATTCTTGTAGGCGTTCTCGTCTTTGCCGTCGGCTATTCCGATTCGAAGTACCGTACGGCAATAGGGCGGCACGTACCGTCGATGAATCTGAGCTCACCGTATGGCGATATCTGTGTCGGTGATGCCGGCGGAGATTATATTCTGCTTAATTTCTGGAAATCGACCGATGCGCCCTCCCGGAAGCGTGCCAACGACTACACCGCATGGCTGCGGCGTCATGAAAATGCCGGCTTGCGTTTCGTTTCGGTCAACATGGACGAATCGCCGGAAATGTACAGGGAGATAGTACGTCGCGACAGCCTGATTCCGTCGACACAGTATCATGTCGGGGGCGACACCGCGCGGGCTATATACAATTCATTCGGTCTCGAGTACGGACTCGGAACCATGCTTGTCAATCCCGAAGGAAAAATCATCGCTCACAATCCATCATGGGACGAACTCAATAAACTTACCGCTCAATAGCTTATGGCGATAACAACGGGCGGGGCTGTGTCGTGCGAATGACACAGCCCCGCGTCTTATTTAGAATCAATACGTTACCTTACATGTATTTTGTAAGCATGCTCTCTGACAATTACGATGTATAATTCCGGTGTGAGACCGCTGATACGGTGACCGGTGCCACAATAGACCATTGATCCGGACGGAGTTATTATGCGTATGATTTCGTCATCCGGTATTCCGGTGACAATTATTTCAGAAGTGAGAGTACTGATTACCGGGGTGCTTTCGGCTTCTACACCGTCAATACCGGATTCTTCTTCTACATAAACTTCGCAATACGCCCGTAACCCGCTGTCGTCTTTGACCGACGCCGTTATAACGGTATAGCCGGGGCTTAGTGCTGTGACAAGTCCGTCATTGTCAACCGAAATGATGTCTGTATTGTCGCAAATCCATTCCACCTCCTGTAAAGCGCCTGCAGGAGTGACACTCGCTTTGACTGTAACGCATTCGCCCACTTTCATGTCGAGCCTGTCGTGGTCAAGAACGATACTCTCTGCAAGTGGCGCAGTCACTGAGACGGCGCACTCTGCAGATACTCCGCTGCCGTCTGTTGCGGTGGCGGTGATGACGGCTGTTCCGACAGCTTTCGCCTCGACGAGCCCGTCAGCGTTGACAGTGGCGACAGACGGGTTTCCGGAAGTCCATTCGACACTGCGGTTTCCGGCGTTTGCCGGAAGGACAGCCGCCGTGAGCGTTCCGGTCTCTCCGGGATGCAGGACAAGACTTGAGGGCGTCACCGTTATCGACGTGACAAGGACAGGGCTGACATTTACGCTGCACTGTGCCGACAGATCGGTTCCGTCGGCAGTTGTGGCGGTGATGACAGCATTTCCGGGTGCTATGCCGGTGACAGTTCCGTCGTCGCTCACGGTAGCCGTGGCGGGGTCGGAAGTGCTCCATCTCACAATCTGAGAAGCATCGGCTGGAGTGA
>JAGBDG010000151.1 GCA_017937625.1 Muribaculaceae bacterium
CAAGACAGGCTATGGGCTCAACACCGCCGACGAGCTCAAGATGCTCCGCGTCGCCGCGCGTCTGAGGGACGCAGTCGACGCACGCGTACGCATCACTTTCCTCGGCGCACATGCCGTAGGTCGCGCATACACAGGACGGCAGAGCGCATACGTCGACATGCTCGTCGACGAAATGCTTCCCGCCATAGCCGCTGAGGGCATCGCCGACTATGTCGACGTGTTCTGCGACACCGGATTCTTTACCCCTGAAGAGACAACGAGAATAATCAAGGCGGCAGCCCCCTACGGAATGCTACCCAAGATACACGCAAACGAACTGGGCATATCCGGCGGCGTGCAGGCTGGCGTCGGCGGCAACGCCGTGTCCGTCGACCACCTCGAGCAGATAGGCGACGAGGAGATAGCGCTTCTCGCGTCTTCGTCAACTGTCGCGACCATGCTGCCCGGAGCCTCGTTCTTCTCGCGCCTGCCCTACGGAAAGGCGCGCCGTGCCGTAGACAGCGGCGCCATACTCGCCCTTGCGAGCGACTACAACCCCGGCTCGTCGCCGTCGGGCGACATGCGTTTCGTCATGACTCTGGGGTGCATACA
This sequence comes from Muribaculaceae bacterium, assembly GCA_017937625.1. Classification (GTDB taxonomy): domain Bacteria; phylum Bacteroidota; class Bacteroidia; order Bacteroidales; family Muribaculaceae; genus CAG-873. The sequence continues at coordinate 592 of JAGBDG010000151.1, forward strand.
GATGCGCCTCCTTCCGCAGGAAGCGCTCTCGGCATGCACAATCAACGGAGCCGCGGCGATGCAGCTCGGCGACGTATGCGGGTCGATAGCCAAAGGACGCGACGCTTCATTCATCATCGTACGTCCCGGCGTCAGCCTCGACTACATCCCGTACGCCTACACCGAGCCTTTCATCGCCACGGCGCTCCTGCGCGGGAAACCCGTCAGTCCAGCTTCTTAAAGTGGCTTACGTCTGCTCCGCAAACCGGGCAGACATAGTCCGCAGGAAGCTCTTCAGCATCAGTCTCGGCTATGTAGTGGCAGATGTCGCACTCGAAGTGGTGTTTGCTCTCCTTAACGGTCTCTGCCTCGTCGGCGCGGTATGTCGGCGCGGTCTTGGGCGCTTTGCCTTTTATCACGTTGTGATAGTAGGAATACGTCATCGGTGTACCCGAACCCGGAACCGTGTCGACTACGCTCGCCACAACAAGGATATGTGTGCCGCAGTCGAGTGTCTTTACGGCGTCGAGTATCAGTCTGCCGGCGAACTTGCCTTTCACACACGGCGTGAAACCTATTACCTCATAGCCGAAAGGCTCGTACTTGTCGGTGTCGCGGCTGCTTGTGAAGCCGAAACGCCCTATCACCATAGGGTCGCTGTCCTCCGCGAGTATCGACAGCGAGAAACGCTTGTTCTCCTGGATTGCCTCGAGAGTATAGTTTTTCTTGTTCAGCGATATCACCACGCTCGGGTTCTCGCTGGTGACCTGGAAACACGTGTTGATGACACATCCTACGGCACGCCCGTCCTTGAAGGCGCCGAGCACATACAGTCCGTAGCTCAGGTTGTAGAGTACGCTTAAATCCATAATTTTTGCTTTACATTAGTTTTGTAATAATTCTATAACAAGAAAATCACCTTTTTCGTATTGACAGGTGCAATAAAAAAAATGCGTCAGCCACGCCGGCAGCACGCTCCGTAATATTTATTTGCAACTTATAAAATTTATTATTATTTTTGACGCGACAAACTTATTGTTTGTATATAAACCTATTAAATACCATATCACATGGACATGAAAGATCCAGCATCGGCTGCTCAGCAGGCTGCCGAAGACCCCAAGATGAACGAGGCTGTCGCCACGGAGGCAGACGCCACTTCCAATCCCGCAACCGACATCGACCCCGAGGCCGCTGCCGAAGAAATCATGACTGAAGGAGAAACAGCCGTGGAGGCTGCCGAAGAAAGCGAGAAAAAGCGCATCGAGTCTGTCGAGGACGTTCTCGCCGAGGCACTTGCCATGATGGCGAAAGAACCCGCCGACATCGCAACCGACGAGATCCGACGCCTCCGACAGCTGTTCACAATATATCATCCCGCCGCTACCCCGGCAGAAGGCGAGGAGGCTCCCGCGCCCGACCAGACAGAAATGCAGTTCAATGCCGTCATCGACGAGCTAAAGGCACGCAAGGCTGCCTGGACCGCTAAAGTCGAGGCTGAGCGCGCCGAAAACCTCGCCCGAAAGAACGCCATCATCGAGGAAATTCTCTCTCTCGCCGACGACACAGACAACGTCAACCGTACATTCCCGCGCTACCGCGAGCTTCAGGACGAGTTCAACGCCATCGGTGAGGTCGACCCCACCGAGGAGACTGCCGTCTGGAAGCGCTTCCAGGACGCCCGCGAGAAATATTCCGACAATCTCAAGATAAACAAGGAGCTCCGCGACTACGACTTCAAGAAAAACCTTGCCGAGAAAGAGCAGATGCTCGCCGAGGCTATCGCGCTTGCCGCCGAGGAGGACGTCATCGCCGCCTACCGCAAGCTTCAGGAGATACACAACCGCTGGCGTCAGGTGGGCCCTGTGGCTAAAGAGCTGCGCGACGACATCTGGAACCGCTTCCGCGAGGCTTCCGCCGAAGTCAACAAGCGTTATCAGGCTTTCTTCGAGGAAAGAAAGACCCGCGAGGCTGAGAACGAGGCTGCCAAGACTGCCCTCTGCGAGCGCATCGAGGCTCTCGACTACACCGCCCTCAAGAACTTCTCGGAATGGGACGAGATGACACGAGCCATCGTAGCCCTCCAGGAAGAATGGCGCAAGATCGGCTTCGCATCAAAGAAAGTGAACCGCCAGCTCTTCGCCCGTTTCCGCAAGAGCTGCGACGCATTCTTCGCCGCCAAGACCGACCACTTCCGCACGGCACGCGAAGAACTTGCCGCCAATCTTGCCAGGAAGCAGGCGCTGACAGAGAAAGCCGAGGCTCTCAAGGAATCCACCGACTGGCGCGAGGCTACCGAACAGTTCGTCGCCATGCAGAAAGAATGGAAGACCATAGGCTCTGTTCCCAAGAAATACAGCGATTCCATCTGGGAGCGCTTCACCGCCGCATGCGACTACTTCTTCGAGCGCAAGAAGAAGGCTGGCAACGGCGCGCGCAGCGCCGAGGCGGCGAACCTCCGCGCTAAACGCGAGATTATCGGCAAACTCTCGGCTATCGTCACCGAGGTTGAGAGCAAGGAAGACGCACTCAAGGCAATGAAGGAGCTCCAGCAGCAGTGGCAGGAAATCGGTCACGTGCCTTTCCGCGAGAAAGACAAGCTCTACGAGACATACCGCTCCGCCTGCGACGAGATACGCAAGAAATTCGCCATCGCCGAACGCAGCGCGCGCCGCGAGCGTTTCGAGGCTTCCGTGGCTTCCATCGAGGGAGACAACGACAAAATCTACCGCGAGAGAGAGCGCATGCTCCGCACTCTCGAGGGACGCCGCAACGAGCTCCGCACCTACCAGAACAACCTCGGATTCCTCTCGTCGAAGTCGAAAAACGGCGACTCGCTCCTGCGCGACATGAGCCGACGTATCGACAACCTCAAGGCTGACATCGCCGAAATCGAAGAGAAAATCAAGCTGCTCGACAGTAAGTTATAACCAAATACCGCGGCGGCGCGCCGTTGCGCCGCCGCCATAAAACAGCATGTTTTGACGGCAACCAACAGACCACTCAGGCGTGGCAGGTTCATACCGGCGCTCTTCATTGCCGGAGGTCTTGCCATTGTCAATCTGCTTTTCTGGCTCACAATCTCTTTCTTCCCCGAGATCAAGTCCGACCCCAGGGAACTGAGGGCGCTGTGGCTTATCGTTGAGATAAGCTACGTTCCTGTCGCCGCCATGAACCTGCGCCGCGACCACGAGCTCCGCGCCATCTACATGGACAAGGCGATGAGGCAGGCATTCGTCGACGTCGCCGCCTACGCCCTCTTCTTCATGGCACTGGTGAGCTTCCTCGAGATAGGAGAAGTGCCTTTCAGAGCCTACATCTTCTTCTACGGGACCATGCTCGTGGCGCTGCCGCTCTTCCAGATTGTCAGCAAGTTCCTGCTCAAGAACCTGCGCCGCCGCGGCTACAACTTCGCCAAGGTGGTCATCGTCGGCACCGGTCCCAGCGCCAAGCGACTGTGCGACAGCATGCGCAAGGACTCCGGCTTCGGCTACCACATCCTCGCGTTCTTCGACGACAAGCCCGACTCGCACATACAGACCGAGAACATACTGCCCATATCGCAGCTCAAGGAATTCGTGCAGACCAACGACGTACGCCAGATTTTCTTCACGCTCTCCGGACACAACGAATCGCTTGCCGAAGTCGTCAGAATCGCCGACGAGAACCTCATAGACTTCTTCTATGTCCCGCAGTTCCCGCGCACGCTCGCGCGCCGCTTCGAGCTGCACAGTATCGGCGCGATTCCCGTCCTGTCGCTGCAGCGCAATCCGCTGAAAAGCATCATCAACCGCGCCATCAAGCGCTCCTTCGACCTTGTCTTTTCCTCGGTCGTGCTATGCTTCTATCCCCTTGTCTACATTCCCGTCGCCATAGCCATAAAAATCAGCTCGCCAGGTCCGGTCTACTTCCGCCAGGAGCGCACGGGCTATCTCGGCAAGTCATTCCGCATGTACAAGTTCCGCACCATGCGAGTCAACGACAGCGCCGACAAATGCCAGGCGACAAAGGACGATCCGCGAAAGACCAAGGTCGGCGATTTCCTGCGCCGCACGTCCATCGACGAGCTGCCCCAGTTCATCAACGTATGGCTCGGCGACATGTCGGTAGTCGGTCCGCGTCCGCACATGCTCAAGCATACCGTTGTCTACACGCGACTTGTCGACCACTACATGGTCCGCCATGCCGTCAAGCCAGGCATCACCGGATGGGCGCAGGTCAACGGATTCAGAGGCATCACCGACGAGCTCTGGAAAATGGAGCGCCGCGTCGAGCACGACGTATGGTATATCGAGAACTGGTCCTTCCTTCTCGACATCAAAATTGTCATCCGAACAGTCATCAACGCTTTTGGCGGCGACAAAAACGCTTTCTGACCCGTCATGCTGACCATCTACAAGGCTTCCGCCGGGTCCGGCAAGACCTATACCCTCACACTCGAATACATCCGGACGCTGCTCGGTATCCGCGACCACGACACCGGCAGATATCTGCTCAACATCGACCGCTACGCCCCTGGCGGACACCGACAGCCGTGCCGTCACAATACCATCCTGGCAATAACCTTCACCAATGCGGCGACAGAAGAAATGAAGAGCCGCATCGTGGAAAGGCTCGGCGACCTCGCCGACCGGTCGAAAATCGGAAAGGCGCAGTACTGCAAGGAACTTTGCGACCCCAACTGCTTCGGATGCACCCCCGAGGAGCTCTGCGACGCCGCGCGTCTCGCCCTATCGGAGCTGCTTCTCGACTACAGCGCCTTCAACGTCAGCACCATCGACTCCTTCTTCCAGACCGTCCTCCGCACATTCGCCCGCGAGATTGACCAGCAGGGCGATTTCGAAGTGTCTCTCGAGCGCGAGGAGCTTATCCGCCAGGCTGTCTCGCTGATGCTCGACGAGCTCAACGACAGCGCCGGAGCATCCGACCCGGCGCTGTTCCGCTGGATAAAGGACTACATGATGGCTTGCATAGCCGACGGAAGCGGCTATAACTTCTTCAACCGTGACGGCTACATCCTCGGAAAGCTTGCCCAGAATATGGACAAATCGATGGACGAGACCTTCGTGCGCTATTCCGATGCCCTCGATGCCTATCTCGCCGACCCCGGAAAACTCGACAGTTTCCGCAGGCAGCTCAAGGCTGCTGTCGACGGTGTGTTCGCCGGAGCCGTCGCCGCGGGCGAAGCGCTCGAGGCTTTCCGCGACCGAAACGGGCTGCCGCAGGACTATCTGAAGAAAATCGAAAGCCGCATAGCCTACGCCCGCAACCCGCGCGGAAAGCGCCCCGACATCACGACAAAAGTATTC
>JAGBDG010000152.1 GCA_017937625.1 Muribaculaceae bacterium
GAAGTCGCGGAGGTCGTCCTGCCAGTTGGGTTGCGGCACTATCGCCACGCGGTAGCCTGCCGCCTGGAGAGTGCGCCCGATGACGGCGGCGCCGAAAGCGGGATGGTCGACGTAGGCGTCGCCTGAGAAAAGCACCACGTCTACATAATCCCACCCGAGCGCCTTCATTTCCTTGACTGACGTCGGGAGCCAGTCGGATGGGCGAAGCTTGCTGTAATCTATCTCGTCGGTCGTCATTGCTGTTCTGTCTTTTTTTCTTCAAGGAGTTTCTCGAGTTTGACGATTTCGTCACGCAGTCTTGCCGCGGTCATGAACTCCATGTCCTTCGCCGCCTTTAGCATGTCGGTGCGCAGGCGGTTGATGTTTTTCTGTAGCTCCTCGGCGTTCATGTAGGGGATGACGGGGTCGGCTGCGATGTTCACGCCCGTGGTGTACTCCTCTGCGTAAGGTATCTTCTGCTTGTCGCGCTTCTGTTTCGCGCTCGCGGGCTGGCGGTATGCCGTGCGTTCCATGTCGACCTCCTCCTTCTCGAGCCCGACGATTGCGTTGCGTGCCTTGACGATAGCCTGCGGCGTGATGCCGTGCTTCTCGTTGTAGGCGAGCTGTATGGCGCGGCGCCGCTCGGTCTCGTCGATGGTCTGGCGCATGGAGTCGGTGATTTTGTCGGCGTACATGATGACCTCGCCGTTGAGGTTTCGGGCGGCACGTCCGACGGTCTGGGTGAGAGAGCGATGGCTGCGCAGGAATCCTTCCTTGTCGGCGTCGAGGATCGCCACGAGCGACACTTCCGGGAGGTCGAGACCCTCGCGCAGGAGGTTGACGCCGATGAGTACGTCGTACTCGCCGGCGCGCAGTCCGTCGAGAATTTTGATGCGGTCGAGGGTGTCGACGTCGCTGTGGATGTATGCTGTCTTGATCTTGAGTTTGAGGAAATAGTCGTTGAGCTCCTCCGCCATGCGCTTGGTGAGGGTGGTGACAAGTGTGCGCTCGTTGCGCTCTATGCGCTGCTGTATCTGCTCAAGCAGGTCGTCGATCTGGTTGGCTGAGGGTATGACGCTGATCTTGGGGTCGAGGAGTCCGGTGGGACGGATGACCTGCTCGACTACTACGCCCTCGCAGCGCTCGAGCTCGTACTCGGCGGGGGTGGCGCTGACGTATATCACCTGATTGGTGAGGTCCTCGAACTCCTCGAAGCGCAGCGGACGGTTGTCGAGCGCGGCGGGGAGGCGGAAGCCGTACTGCACGAGATTCTCCTTGCGTGAGCGGTCGCCGCCGTACATGGCGCGTATCTGCGGCACGGTCACGTGGCTCTCGTCGATGATTGTCAGGAAGTCGTCTGGAAAGTAGTCGAGGAGGCAGAAAGGTCGCTCGCCGGGCTTGCGGCGGTCGAAGTAGCGCGAGTAGTTCTCTATGCCGGGGCAGTAGCCCAGCTCCTTGATCATCTCCATGTCGTATTTCACGCGCTCCTCGATGCGCTGTGCCTCGAGGTCGTAGCCTTCGCGGAGGAAGTTCGCCACCTGTATGTCGAGGTCGGCCTTGATGTTGGCGAGCGCCGACGCCTGGCGCGCTGGCGAGACCACGAAGAGGTTCGCCGGGTAGATGTTGAAACTGTCGTGGGTGCCGAGGTGGGCGTTGTCGTCGGGGTGGACGGTAATCACTTTCTCGACCTCGTCGCCCCAGAAGACCACGCGGACAATGATGTCCTCGTAGGCAAGGCGTATGTCGACGGTGTCGCCCTTGACGCGGAAGTTGCCGCGACCCAGCTCGAGCTCGTTGCGGCTGTAGAGCGACGCCACGAGCTTGCGGAGGAAATCGTTGCGGCTTATCTTCATGCCCCGTTTCACGGTGATGACGTTCTCGTGGAAGTCTGCGGGGTTGCCCATGCCGTAGATGCACGACACCGACGACACGACGATGACGTCGCGCCTGCCGGATAGTAGGGCGGACGTCGTGGCGAGCCTCAGACGGTCGATCTCGTCGTTGATCATGAGGTCTTTCTCGATGTATTTGTCGACCGACGGGATGTATGCCTCGGGCTGGTAGTAGTCGTAGTACGACACGAAGTACTGCACCGAGTTGTTGGGGAAGAACTGCTTGAACTCGCTGTAGAGCTGCGCGGCGAGGGTCTTGTTGTGGCTGAGTATGAGCGTGGGTTTCTGTACCTCGCTTATGACGTTAGCCATGGTGAAGGTCTTGCCGGAGCCCGTGACGCCGAGGAGAGTCTGGGCGGGCAGTCCGTCGCGCACGCCGGCGGCGAGCTGGCTGATAGCTTCGGGCTGGTCGCCGGTAGGGCGGTATTGTGAGATAAGTTCGAAATCCATCTTGAAACGGGTTAACTTACAAAGTTAGTGAAAAATTCCCATAGCATAGTCTTCTGCGCGAGCTTGGGCAGTTAAAAAAGATGAATTCATGGATAGTTTATAAAGTTAAAAGAGTTGAGAAAGTTAAGATAATGGCACAAGCGGCGGAGCCCGGGAGGGCGGTGTTCCTACAACCGGGGCGCGAAGCCCCCGGAAGCGACCCATCCTCCAGTATCGCGACGAGCTCCGGAGGATGCGCAGTCGCGAGCGGCGATAGCCAAGATCCTGTGCTGACGTATTTCGAGCCTGCGTGCCCTCCGGGGCTTGGCTCGACTGCGGGCAGGGGAGTGCACTGTCCCATGGCTCTGCAAGCTCCACCATGGGTTGTAGGCAGCCCGTCCGTCCCGGGCTGTCCACAGTGTATAAAAAATCCGCGCCTGCCGGACGGCGGGCGCGGACTATTATTTTATTGATTTGAAGTGTCAGTCGAAGATGTGTTTGAGGCGCGAGAAGATGCGCTTGCTGTCGTCATCGGTGGGCTTGATGTTGGGGGCGTCCTTCATAGCCTTGAATGTGTTCTCCTGGTCGGGAGTGAGCTTCTCGGGGATGTAGACCATGATGTTGATGAGCTCGTCGCCCTTGCCGCCGTTCTCCTGGTCGGGCAGTCCCTTTCCGCGGAGGCGGAGCACCTTGCCGGGCTGTGTTCCGGCGGGGATGTTGATGCGGGCGCGTCCGCCGATGGTGGGTATCTCGACGGCACCGCCGAGAGTAGCCGTGGGAATGTCGAGCATGAGGTTGTAGATGACGTCGGCTCCGTCGCGGATGAGCTCGGGGTGCTTTATCTCCTCAATGACAACGAGAAGGTCGCCGGGAACACCTCCGCCCTTGGGGTAGTTGCCCTTGCCGCGGAGCGCGAAGGTCTGTCCCTCGACAGCTCCGGCTGGTATGGAGAAAGTGACTTCCTGGTCGCGTCGCTCGACGCCCTGACCGTTGCAATATGTGCAGGGCTCCGTGATAATCTTGCCCGAACCCTCACACTTGGGACAGACAGACTCGGACTGCATGGCGCCGAGCATGGTCTGCTGTACGGTGACGATACGTCCGGTGCCATGGCATTGCGGACATGTGGCAAGGGCTATGCCGTCCTTGGCGCCCGTACCCTTGCAGTGGGGGCACTCGAGGAACGTGGGCACGCGGAGGGTCTTGGTTACGCCGCTGGCGATGTCCTCGAGGGAGAGCTTGACGCGTATGCGGACGTCGCCGCCCTTACGCTGGCGTGGCTTGCTGCTGCGGCGCCCTGCGGCTCCGCCGAATCCGCCCATGCCTCCGAAGAACTGCGAGAAGAAGTCGTTGATGTCGCCGTGGCGGCTGAAGAAGTCGTTCATGTCGAAGTCGGCATATCCGGCTCCTCCACCGCCTCCGAATCCCTGGGGACCCATGGAGTGACCGTACTGGTCGTACATCTGGCGCTTCTTGGGGTCGCTGAGTACGTCGTATGCCTCGGCAGC
>JAGBDG010000153.1 GCA_017937625.1 Muribaculaceae bacterium
CTGAAAGAGTTATTTGATAGTAAAACACCGCAAAACGCTGAAAATCGCACGGTTTCCTAGTCGTTACCATTACTTTTCAGATACTCCGTTAAATGTTTATTCATCAAACGGTTAGACGAAACCGTTCAGAATTTAAAATAATTTTCCAACCTGAAGGTGAGAAAGATAATATTTGCATTCAGTTTGTGAATTAGTATAATTCTATGGATGCAAAAATTCCCGACAGTTCTCTGTAGAAAATATTTGATACCTTACTACGTTCGTATTCACGAGGCGATATGCTATACTTTGAATTATAAAACTTGCGGCTTATGCCGAGTGAGTTAAGAATCTGCGATAGCCACTTATCTCTGACTTCTTTCTGTAGCTGACGCCACAACTGGTTAATGAGATAGCATACACGCACTTTCTCCCTCTCTTTAATCTTCAGGACAGAACCGGTTGTGCGCAGATTGAGGGCCTCTATAAACCTTGTGCTATTGCAATCCTCAAATTGTTGACCGTTACACAATTCGTAAATCCGGATAATTAGGCTGGGACTGAAGTAATCATGTTGTGAGTTGTCATTCGTCTGAATTTGGTAATTCAGACACTCGTCCCATGACGATTTGGCACTACACGTTTTCTCTTCCGGTGGATTGGCAGACATCCATTCTTTATAGAATTTTCCAACAATCGGAAGCAGGGCACGGCATTGTCCAGCGATACGGTCTAATGCTGGCTTATAGCATGTATCAAGAATGTTCAGATACTCGTTGAGTTTACTCTGACGGATATACAGTTCATTAAGCTTTTCTCGCTCAATGCCAAGTCGTTCACGCCTGTTGTTCAGCCGAGGAAAGAATAAGCCATCGTCTGAGGTTTTCTGTTCTAACACTGCGATTTGGGAATCAAGAGAATCTACGATACCTTCCTGGGCTGTTATCATCTTTTCATACTCATCCCGTTGAGACTGATAGCCACTCCGTAACGAAAACTCATTATAGAAGTAGATTCCGCTATTGAAACCGTACAGGTATTCATTCGATTCCTGAGCGATGAAAGCGAAACAAGAATAGAGCGATTGTAAGTTAGTGCCCATGTCTGGCATAGTCACTGATTCCGAGAGCTCTTTCTCCAGAGATCCCTTGTCTGCCAGAATATCTATGTTCTCCTTAGCCCATAGCAAACTCACTATGCGCTCCGGATGGTCATAATGGTCGTATGAGAGGGCATCGCTCACGGGCCGCAGATAATCAATAAGAAATCTGATTTGGGGCATATTTTGTTGGTTCTTCATCATCGTATTGCAAATATACCCTTATAAACGTTCATAAAGTATTAATTCACAGACCAATTAATAATCTTTATGTAATGCGCCGATATTTATAATTGGGTATCACACTGCAGTTTATATGGTTAAAGATTATTTAGGACACCATATCGATATGTTAAATCACAATTTTTAAGAATTGCCCCCGACTGTATCACCGTATCCGGCACATCTTCCCTTACATCAACCATATCAGCCCTCAAAATCCAAAGTACCCAATATCGAGTGCGTCCGCGTTTACTTAAAAATATTGTCATGAATACGCACAAAAAATTACGCACGATCATCAAAAATCGTGCGTAATTTCGTGCGTAAATTTTGTAAATCGCTGATTACCAGCGTTGATTGCGGAGAGGACGAGATTCGAACTCGTGGTAGGATAACTCCTACGTCAGTTTAGCAAACTGGTGGTTTCAGCCACTCACCCACCTCTCCTTGTGCTTGTCGGTGGTTTGCCGCTTTTGCACTGCAAAGTTACGATGTTTTAGTCGTACGACCAAATTTTTGTATGTGTTTTTTTGACTAAAAAATTAGCGGTTAATTAATGTTGTGATAATCAACGGGAGAGAACGAGGTCTTTCTCCTTAGCCATACGGCGCAGATTGAGCAGGGCGTAGCGCATGCGTCCGAGAGCTGTGTTGATGCTCACTCCGGTGAGTTCGGCGATTTCTTTGAAGGAGAGATCGCGGTAGAAACGCATGTTGAGCACTTCGCGCTGGGGCTCGGGAAGCTCGTCGATCATGCGGCGCAGATCTTCTTCAATCTGGATATCTATCATGGCGTCTTCAATCGTTTCTTCGGCGAGTTCGCGTCGGTTGAGGATGTCGAGATTGGTGTCGTCGGTGCTGACGGCTGCCTCGCTCTTCCCTGCCCTGAACGAATCGATCACAAGATTACGGGCTATGCGGGTTATCCACGCGGAGAATTTGCCCATATCGTTGTAGCGGCCCTGCTTGATGGTAAGGATAGCCTTTACGAATGTTTCCTGGAAGATATCGTCAGCAATGTCGCGGTCGCGAACCATCTGAAGAATATAATTGAAAAGTCTGACTTTATGCCGGAGAAGCAGTGTGTCGAAAGCCTCGTTACTACCGGAAGCGTATGCTGTTACCAGCTGCTCGTCGGTGAGCTCTAAGATGTTTTGCATTTGTCTATTCTGTTATTGTTTAGAGTAGAGTTTTGCTATAGGCTTCTGAGGTATTAAGTGAATAATAATTGTTTATAATATTTATAGCTATCGGCGTTATTCGCCTTCTACGTTATACAAAGTTAGTAAAAGTTTCATTAGCCTACAAATATTTGCACGACTGTTTTGCATTATTTAACAAGGATAGTACAATAAAATGGCATGGAGACTTGAAAAACGATACCCCGGTCGCTGCTTACAGCTGCCGGGGTATCGGTGGATACGGTAGTTATATAAGTCTTACGCTTTCGCTTTCTGAGATCCGTAGGTTTCTTTGATAATCCATACAGCTGCAGCTCCGAGAAGGAGAAGCACGCCCGATACAGCGAGCATGCCGACTGTGAGCGGCGCGCCCTTGGAGGCTGCCGGGAAGCAGTGGAGAATGAGACCGCCGCACAGAGCCGCAACAATCTGCGGGATGGTGATGGTACAGTTGAACAGACCGAGATATGTGCCGATATTACCGCCTGTCAGAGCATTGGTAAGTATTGTGAACGGCATCGACAGCATCGCCGCCCACGCGCATCCCATCAGAGCATAGCTGACGAAGAGAAGATACTGGTTATGTATGAAGAACACGGATATAAAGCCGAGCGCACCGATAACAAGGCTGACCGAGTAGCCGACGCGGCGGTGGCGGAAAGCAGCGAGGGCGACTGCCCAAAGAACGGCTGCTATGCCCTGGATTGCCAGGAGAATGCCGTTCCAGTCGCCTGCGCTTTGGTATTGTGGTGTGGCGGGATTGAGAAGTGTCGTGTAGTTCACTTCGATTTCTTCAGGCGATTTTACTGCCGGCAGATCGGATGTCTGCTCAAGCACATATTTGCCTGTGCCTTTGTCGAGCGATGCGATGTGCGCCATTGTAAGGCTTGTCCCGGGTTCTACAAGCGAGAGCTCGGAAACCGCCACGGCGCCAGAGCTGACAGGAATGTAATTGCCGTCGACGCGGAGAACGGAACCGGCTTTGGCGAAACCTTCTCCCGCCGCGATTTTCTCTACTCCGCCCTCATTCACAGGACGACCGGCAGCGATGAGTGTGTCACCGTCGAGAACGACAGTCTGGGGACGTACGAACGAGCCGTCAATTTCAATTCCGGCGACGGCGAGTTTGCCGTTTTCGATGACAGGACGGTCGGTGTTGAAGATGTATTTGTCGCTATATGTCTGACCGTTGATTGTGACGCCGCTCACTGCCTGCATTGCCGGAGCGTCGAATGCCTGAAGTGCAACTGCGTCGGTCGAATAGGTCCACATATAGAGGAACGCCGCCCAACAGAAGAACTGTACGAGTCCGACAGTCCAGAATACCTTGGGAGCTTTCACCAGCAGCTTGAACATGTTCTCCTTGGGCGCCGACGACTGTGCAGCCTCGTCAATGCCGTGGTAGAGGGCATATTCGTGAGGCGGCTGTTCCTTGACCTTGGCGAATGTATATATCACGCACAGGGCAAGTATTGCTGCACCTATATAGAATGACCATGTTACAGTCGGTGGTACCTCACCGGCGGGAGCCGTATTGCTCAGGAACCATGCGAGCACGAACGGCGCCACATAGCCGACGACTGAACCTGCGTTGCAGAGGAACGACTGTATCGAGTAGGCAAGACCTTTCTGCTTCTCGTTGACCATGTCCCCGACAAGCATCTTGAAAGGCTGCATAGCCATATTTATGGACGTATCGAGCAGCATGAGCATGATCAGACCGAAGATGATAGCCTGACTGATCCCAAGACCGAGAGAACCCGCATTAGGCAGGAAGCACATTACAATGATTGCCACGAGAGCGCCGATAAGCAGATAAGGCAGACGTCTTCCCAGACGTGTCCATGTCCGGTCGCTGGCACTGCCTACAATTGGTTGGACGACAAGTCCCATCAGAGGTGGAAGAATCCAGAAATAGCTGAGGTCGTGCGGGTCGGCGCCGATGGTCGAGAAGATACGGCTGACCTGCGAGCTCTGCAGGGCGTATGCAATCTGAACTCCGAAGAATCCGAAGCTAAGATTCCATAGTTTCCAAAAGCTCAAATCCTGTTGTTCTTTCATGATAAAAAATGGTGAAGTAAGTATGTTGTAATTATTTAAGTTTCAATCGTCTTGTCTGTCCCGTGCCTTTAGCCAGTCTATCTCGATCTTCCACAGCGACGGGTCTGGAGTTTCGAGTATCATCGGTATGCCGTCGAAACGTTTGTCGGACATCAGTGTCTCGAAAAAGGAATTGCCCAGCGTTCCTTTGCCGATTGGAGCGTGTCTGTCGATACGCGAGCCGACGGGACGCATCGCATCGTTCAGATGCATGCCGCGCAGGTAGCGGAAGCCGACGATATTGTCGAAATCCGTCCAGGTTTTCTCGTAGCCTTCGGGAGTCGAGAGGTCGTATCCGGCAGCGGCTGCATGGCATGTGTCGATACATACTCCTACTCTCGTCTTGTCCTCGACCTTGTCGATGATTGCCGCAATATGGGCGAAGTCATGACCTATATTGCTGCCCTGACCTGCTGTGTTCTCGATTACCGCCGTGACGCCTTCCGTCTTGTCGAGAACGCGGTTGATGGATTCAGCGGCAAGAGCTATGGCATCGTCGAGACTGATGGAATTGAGAGTCGCGCCTGGGTGAAAATTGATTCTGTCCAGCCCGAGCACGGCGCAACGCTTCATCTGGTCGGCGAGTGATGTGCGCGACATGGCGAGCTTGCGGGCGTCGGGCGAGCAGAGATTCAGCAGAAGACTCGCGTGGGGAAGAATATTCATGGAACCATAGCCGTACGACTCGTTAGCGGCGCGGAAGGCTTCGATGTCTGAAGACTCATACGCTGCTCCGCTCCATCGGCGTGCGTCGATAGGGCAGAACGAATATGCCGTAGCTCCAAGAATATGAGCCGTTTCGGGGGCATTCACCAAAGGAGGCACTCCGTCGATATGAGCTCCTAAATATTTCATTTACGTTTACGATTCCCAAAATTTTTTACAAATATAACAATTTTATTCCGTCTATGGTCGGATAAACGGAAAAAATCGTAATAACTGATAATTTGGGAACAAAAAACGCAGTGTGTCAGGGCATCTTTCCCTCGTCGTGGAAAGAGAAAAACTTACCGAAGCCTACAATAATATGGTCGAGCACAGCGATATCTACGGTCCTTGCGGCGTCGACGATGCGTTTTGTTATGTCCATGTCCTGGACGCTCGGCGTCAGCGCCCCCGAAGGATGGTTGTGGAACAGCATTATTCTCGGAGAACTTGCCAGAAGAGCCTCGCGGAGGATTACC
>JAGBDG010000154.1 GCA_017937625.1 Muribaculaceae bacterium
CTGCTGGCGATGATGATACTGTTCACGCCCTCGGGCTGACGGTTTATTGCGTACTGAATAGTAAGCATTCCGCCCCACGACTGCCCAAGCATATGGATATGATCCAGCCCGAGCGCCCTGCGCACTACGTCTACTTCTTCCTCCCACAGCTCAGCGCACCACATATCCGGGTGGGAACCGGGAACGACTGACTTTCCGCAGCCCAGCTGGTCGTAATACACCACCTGCCTGCCGTACTTTTCGGCTATGCCGTCCAGCGATTCGAGATAATCGTGTGCGCAGCCGGGACCGCCGTGCAGCGCCAGCAGCGGAAGCTTTCCGTTACCGCCCTCGCCGACTATGCGGCAGTAGGTCTTGTAGCCCTTGAAATCTATGTATTCTTCGCGTATAGCTGCCATTTTGGAACTCCTTTCAAAAGACAGGGGGAAGCACACTTCCGCGCTTCCCCCGTGGTCACGTCACTGTGCCAGTTTGAAATCCTTAGCTGTAAGATCCCAGAAATAGAGCGGACCGATATCGGCGGTGAACCTCTTGTTTACTGCAAACGTCTGGTTGCTGAAGCAGAGAACGTATACAGGAACCTGATCAAGTATAATCTCGCTGTACTGCTTGATGAGATCTACTCTCTCAGCTTCATCAACGGAGTTGTTCTCCTTGGTGAAAAGAGCGTCAACGTCAGCATTCTTGAAGCTGGAGGTGTTGGAACCGCCTGCGCCTGCGTTGGAGCTTATGAGTATCGGGCGAACATTGCCAGCCGGATCGGGGAAATCTGCCTGCCAGTCAAACAGACCCATATCGTAATCCTTGTAGCCGTCTGCGTCAAGCAGGTTGCCGAACTGAATGGTGATCATCTCGTCATAGGTGTGCTGCTCAACGGAAACATTGATGCCTATTTCTGCAAGCGCAGCCTGAATGTATACCGCCATGGACTGATAATAGCTGATGTTGGAAACTGCAAGGCGGCAGTCGAAGCCGTCCGGGTATGCGGAAGCTGCGAGGCACTCCTTAGCTTTTTCGATATTGTAGGAATAGTTGTCGAGCGTGTCGGCGAACTTCTGCCAGTCATCAGCGCTGCCGATGGTGTAGAGTGCGTCACCGAACAGCAGACCGGAGCCGGGCTGTCCGTATTCGCCGTAGATATTGTTTACGAGGTTCTCAGCATCAATGGCGTATGCAATAGCCTTGCGGACGTTCACATCATTGAACGGAGCCTTCTCGGTGTTGAATGCGAGATGGTCGATACGATAAGCGTGAACGGAATCAAGCGTCAGATTCTCCGCGTCGGAAAGCTGACTGATCATATCAACGGAAACGTTGACGGAGAAGTCGATCTGTCCGGTCTTGAGCGCCGCTATTCTTGTGGTGTCCTCGGAGATTATGGTGTAGTCGATCGTCTTGAAATCAACGGGTGCGGAATCGTCCCAGTAGTTCTCGTTTTCGGTGAGGACTATCTCGGAGCCGTTTGTCCAGTGGTCGAACTTATACGCGCCGGTCGCGAGGATACCGCCGGAAGCTGTGCCGAAGTTGTCCTTGGGCTCGTTGTAGTAAGCCTCGCTGATGACTGCGCCGCCGGTGGTTGCCGGAACGTACTGCCAGATTGCGTCAGGATTCTTCAGATGTACCGTGATTTCCCAGTCGCCGGTCTTCTCGATCGAGTCAACGCTGTCGAACATCCATGCAACATATGAGTCGGATCCGTCACCCATGTTTCTTTCCATGGAGAAAATAACATCATCGACTGTCATGGGAGTACCATCGGAGAATGTGACATCGTCGCGTATCTCGTAAACATAGGTCTTGTCGTC
>JAGBDG010000155.1 GCA_017937625.1 Muribaculaceae bacterium
CGAAGCTTATGGGCATGAACTCAAGCAAGCATTTCGCTCTGCTCGCACATGCCGACGACAATCTGGGATTCATGCGCGAGCCTATGGGATTCTGGCTCTCCGAGCGCCTCGGACTCGAGTGGACGCCGGATATGAAACCGGTGGAAGTAGTGCTCAACGGCGACTATGTCGGTCTTTATTTCCTCGTGGAGAACATACGAGTGGCGAAGGACCGCGTCAATGTCTTCGATCAGGAAGAAGAAGCCGAGACCGCGGGAGCGTCGACCGATATCACCGGCGGCTGGCTCTGCGAAATCGACAATTACGAGGAAGACCCCTCGGAGCAGATAAAGATCAAGGAAGGCAACGGAGCCGACATCAGGATTACGCACAAGAGCCCCGAGGCTGTCACAAAGGAGCAGGAGGACTGGCTGCGCGCGCAGATGGAGGCGATAGACAAGGCATTCTATCAGAAGGACCCTGAGAACAAGGACTGGCAGACGCTCGTCGACCTGCCGTCGCTCGCCCGCTTCTATGTACTGCAGGAGCTTATGGACGGCTACGAGTCGTTCCACGGCAGCTGCTACATGTACCGCGACCGCGGAGAGGACAAGAAATGGATGTGGGGTCCGGTATGGGACTTCGGCAGCACTTTCAACAGGATGGACCGCGGCGAACTCATCTACGAGAACCCGGCGTGGGGACAGACATGGATTGCTGAGATTGTGAAATTCACCGATTTCCAGAATGCGTATAAGGATATTTTCAAAGATTTCGTGCTCAACGATCTCGACGACCTGCTTGTCTATCTTGACGGTTTCGCAGGGATTATTGACGATGCGGCAAAGAGCGATTTTGCGCGATGGGGCGGCAACGGCTATGGCACGGACGATTTGAACGGGCGCCTCAGCACTATCAAGAGCTATCTCCGCGCCCGCATAGACCTTCTGAAAAAGCGCTGGAACATCGAGGGACTGCCGAGCCTTTCGAGCGGCATCTATCTTCGCGGCGAGCATAACGGCTGGAATGCGTCACCCGAGTACGAATTCCTCACGACGGACGTGGAGAATGTCTACGAGCTTGAGGACGTGGACGTGAAGGACCGTTTCAAGATTGCCGACGCCAACTGGGGCGAGCACAACTGGGGCGGCGAGACGGCGAACATCAGCATGAAGCTTGACACCGACCAGCCCATGATTTGTGGCGGAAAGTCGCAGAACATCAATTTCAACGGTCATGTGGCGCAAGCAATCTTCACAGTTGTGGCACCGGGCGAAAGTGCGACCATACGCTTCAACAGCACGCGCAGCGGTCTTGACGGTGTCGCCGACGACAGCACGGCGTTCTTCACCGTGTCGGGCGGAGCGCTTAACGCAGTCGGCGCTCCCGTGAGCGTCTATACACCTGCCGGAAGCGCCGTAGCCTGTGATGTCATGACGGCTGACCTCGTGCCGGGACTCTACATAGTCCGCCAGGGCGCGCGTGCCGTCAAGATAGTAGTGCGCTGATTATTTCAACCTGACTTCCAGAGGACGCTCTGCCGCAAAACGGCGGAGCGTTTCTGTCCATGTGCCGAGGTTCATGCCGGGATTGTTGCGGTCCCATGCGAATCCCCAGAAGTAATCGAAGTTGCCGTCGGCTGCGGGAGAGCCGATTCCGAGAATATGTCCGTTCTTCTCCGCCGTATCCGTGAATCCTGCTGGAGCGACGATACCGAGATATGCGCGTCCGTTGCTGTCGCCCTCCGAGTCGGGACCGGACGAACCTATAATCTTGATTTCCGGGTGCTTCGCGCGCAGTTCCTTTACGAAAGGCTCGAGGCGCTCCACGTATTCGGGCCCCCACTGCTCGTTGCCTATTGCCATTACCTTGAGGTTGAAGGGCTCGGGATGTCCCATGGAGGCACGCAGGGCGCCCCACTTGGTATCGGCGGAGCCATTGGCGAACTCGATGAGGTCGAGGGCGTCGTCGATGTACTGCCGGAGCGAGTCGACAGGCACGTGGGCGCCGAGGTCGCGGTTCTGGTACTGGCAGACGAGACCTACGTTGAGCACGGGCAGAGGCTCGGCGCCTATGTCCTCGGCGAGCTGGAAGTATTCGTAGAATCCTAGACCTCCCGACTGGTAGTAGTCGGGGAAGAAGCGGTGCGGGAAGGTATAGAGCCAGCGGTTGAGGTTCGTGGGACGGTTCTCGACCGGTCCGACGGTATTTTTCCACTGGTAGCGGTCGGGAATCTCGGTACCCTCGACAATGCATCCGCCGGGGAAGCGGAAGACACCGGGATGAAGGTCATGGAGCGCTTGCGCGAGGTCGGTCGATTCGGTGAACTGGTAGCGTCCGTCCATATAGACGTCGTACATCAGTATATACTTGTCGGAGCCGATGAGCTTGAACGTCCCGGCACCTTCGACAGCCTTGTCGGTCTGCTGCTTGTAGTCGGGTGACTCGGTCCACTTGCCTGAGGTCAGTTTCTTTGTGGTAGCCTTGCGGATGCCGTTGCCGTGTCCTTCGGTCTTGTAGAACATGTGATATACTCCGTCCTTGTAGACGATGTCGCCGTCGATGCACGACTTGCGGTCCTTGGGGATGAACAGGGGCTTGGGCTTGCCGATGAAGTCGGTGAAATCGTCGTTGGCATAGGCGTAATAGATGATGTCCGGTCCGTCGCCGTGCTGCATCGACCAGTAGACCATGTATTTGCCGGCGTCGCGGTCGTAGATTGTCTGCGGAGCCCAAACGCGCTTGAGGTTCTCGTTGCCTTTATAGCGCTTCTGGATGTTTATGACCGACGCGGTCCAGTTGACGAGGTCGTCGGATTTGAGGAGGGTGAGTCCTCGGTTGGAGTCCCATCCCTTGCAGCTTGTCATGTCGGTGACGACCATGTAGAAGTGCTTGCCGTCCTCGGTGCGCATGATGTGTGGGTCTCGGACGCCGCCTGTCTCGCTGATGAGTCGCGAGTCGATGACGGGGCAGTTGTCGTTGAGGGCGGTATAGTTGAGACCGTCGCGGCTGAGGGCGAATTTTATAGCCTCGTCCTGAATGTCGTTGCCGGTGAAATAAGCGAAAAGATAGGCGCTGTTGTCCGGATTCTGAGCCGAGAGCGCGGCTGTCCCAAGGGGCAGAAGAAGGGCAAAAAGTCCGGCAATTAGGCAGTTTTTCATGATTGGTTATGGTTTTCTCGAAATTGGGTTGATAAGTTTTGCAAATTTATTGAAACCCGCGCGAAGGCAAAAGGGCGAAAACGGTAAAAAAAGGGGGTGAAAATCGACCCTTTTTCTTTTGCGTCGCATCAACATCCTCTTTCCGCCAGCTCTTTCCGAAAAATCGCCCCATGACCCCTGCCCGGATTCAAATGTCAATCGGTAAGCGTCGACCGGTTATAAGTCATACTGCATCACGGCATGAGTTTTCCTGATGTTTTTCTTATCCGGTTATCATCAGGTTACGAAAAAAGTATTAAATTTGTGCATGGAAACTGTTGTTCGTCTTCACGACGAGTCGGAGTATAATGAAATATTGCAACAGGCTGTTGCAGTAATTGAAAACGCGATGGTTAATCTGATAGAATAATGAAAAAGACATTTTTAGCGGTTGCGCTGTGTGCGATGGTACTGCTGACTGCCTGCGAAAAGCATGACGGTGTGAGTTATTTCACGACGAAGTGCGTCGCCGAGCTGAACGGACAGACATATATCGACCAGACTCCTTTTACAATAAGTCCGAATGCCATAATTACTCCGGAATTCATCTATTCGGAGAATGAAGCCAGTTTCTACTCGTTGCTGCGTACGGAACGCAGCGGCGAGGCGCGCTATAGAGTCATAGTCAGCCTTTATTCCGATGAGCCGGGCGCGCTGCTCAGCGGTGAACAGAAAATCGAAAAGGTCGAATTCGAGTCGTCCGACAGCGATAATTACGCATGGGAGTATACAAAGTACTGCATAGACAATAAAATCTCATACGCGAAAGTGAACGATGAGGTCGTGGACGACGGTACGTTCGAAATTACATCTTACGATAAGGAAAGAAATTCATATAAGGGCAAATTCCGCCTGCACTTCAGCGAAGGCACGATGACCGGCGAGTTCGGGAATTAGAGGGCGATGTCGAAGAATTTTTGTAATTTTGCGGCATAACTTATGTCCGATATATGAAAAAACTGCTTGCCGCAGGAGCCTTGTGCCTTCTGCCTTTTCTTTCAGGCTATGCCGCGACGTCAGCTGCCGCGACGAAGGCCGTGCCTCTCGATTCGATTGAACTCAGCGACCCGTGCGTGCTCGCCGATGAGGCTACCGGAATGTACTACATGACCGGTACCGGAGGCAAGATGTGGAAGAGTCGCGACCTGAAAATGTGGACAGGTCCTTTCAGCGTGGCGCAGACCGATCCGGACTCATGGATGGGTCCTGACCCTATGATATGGGCTGCGGAGGTACATAAATATAAGGACAAGTACTATTATTTCGCCACATTTACGAACCGCGACAATATCGTCGGCGAATACCGGGGCAACAAGCTCGAGCGCCGCGCAAGCCATGTGCTGGTGAGCGACAGTCCCGACGGACCGTATGTGCCGATGGCTGATCCGACATATCTGCCTGCGGACTATCTCACGCTCGACGGCACTTTCTGGGTCGACACCGACGGCAAGCCCTATATGGTATATTGCGGCGAATGGCTGCAGAACTGGAACGGCACTGTCGAGAAGATAGAGCTTAAGGAAGACCTGTCAGGCTCGGTCGGGGAGGGTAAGGTGCTTTTCCGCGCGTCGGATTCGCCATGGAGCCGCGAGGTCATCGACGGCAAGACGCAGTATAACCGCGTCACCGACGGACCGTGGCTCTTCCGCACCGGTACGGGACGCCTCGGCATGCTCTGGACGAGTTGGGTGATGCGCGACTATACGCAGGGCGTCGCCTACTCCGAGTCGGGCACTCTCGACGGACCGTGGATTCAGGAGTCTGAACCCATCACGCCGCCTAATTTCGGTCACGGGATGCTCTTCAGAACCTTCGAAGGCGAATGGCTCCTTTCAGTCCACAGCCATAAGGACGTGAACGGCAGAATAATCCGTATCCCTCATTTTTTCAAAGTCGACCTCTCCGGTTCCAGGCTCAAAGTGCTGTAGTCTTGCAGGACAGCCGGAGGAATTAATATTATTTAACGGTTGAGTATCTGTTTTTATTTATATCTTTGCAGGCGTAAAACCGAAGAACACAAAACATTGCTTGAAAGTTAATTGTTTCTTGTAAGTGAAAGTTTATTTTTAATTGAATACCAAAGGTCGATAACATAATCACATATAATTCTAATAAAAAAACGAGCAATCCCTCAGTTTCCATCTAAGCTAACACTACGCGCCGAGAGGCGACAATTTAAAAACATATCTCTATGGACACCAATTCGTCTGAAAAAAAGCCTAAACGCCCGCGCATAGGGCAGACATTCCGTGCACCCGAAGATGGCGAAAGCCGTCCGAATTTCGAGCGCCCCACTTCTTACGGCAATTCTGTTCCGGGAGAAACTCCGGAAAACCGTGAAGGCGAGGAAGGCTACCGCCCCAAACATACCTATCAGCGTCCCTACCAGCAGCGTCAGGGCGGATACAACAACGGCGGCTACCGCAACAACTACAACAACGGCGGCTATAACCGTCCCTATCAGCAGCGTCCTCAAAACCAGGATTTCAACAACAAGCCCGAGGGTGATGCCGCCGAGGGCGAGACACGCCAGAATCCGGCTCCGTACCACC
>JAGBDG010000156.1 GCA_017937625.1 Muribaculaceae bacterium
CGCCATAGTCTTCCAGGAGATGCGCGAGAGCCGCTCGCTCGCCTACTCGGCTGGCGCCGGATATTCTGGCACAAGCACACCCGAACGTCCCTACACATACAATATGTCGATAGCAACGCAGAACGACAAGCTCATCGACGCGCTCACGGCATTCGACGAGATCATCAACGACATGCCGAGGAGCGAGAGCGCCCTCGACCTTGCCAAAAAGAATCTTGAATCGCGTATCCGTACAGAACGTATCCTCAACACCTCCATTCCCCTGAACTATCTCGCCGGCAAGCGTCTGGGCTATGACTACGACCGCCGCCGCGACGTGTTCGACGCGCTCGAAAGCACGGATTTCGACACGCTCGAGAAATTCCAGAAGGAGAACGTCAAAGGACGCGTCTACAACTACGGCATCCTCGCCAAGCCCGAGAACATCGACATCGAGGCTCTCAAGAAACTCGGAAAGGTCGTAATCCTTACCACTGAAGACATCTTCGGCTACTAAGCCCATCAAACATCACTGAAAAGCCTCCCTCGTGGAGGCTTTTTTATTGACAAAATTCAAAATATTTCAAACTTTTACTATAAAATGTTTCGCAGAACGAGTCAGATTGTGTAATTTTGCAACCATTATTTCAATAATCACAAATTTTAACATCAGATTATGTGTATGAACAAGAGCATTACTCTTTTTGTAGCGGCAGGACTTGCAATGGCACTCCCTGTCGCCGCCAGCCAGATATATCTTGACTGGAACACACCGGTCAAGACATCCGGTATTGAAAAAGTATCGAAGAACAAGGCTGCGTCCAAATATCACAAGGCACCCGCTGCTGACGACATGTACGACTACGAGATACTCATGACCGAGGACTTCTCCAAGATGACCGAGGGAAGCGTCGGCGCTCCCGCCGCAGAATATATCGACGCGGAAAACCACTCCATCCCCGACAAGTATTTCTCGACCCCCGGATGGTCCGGTTTCCGCGTCAAGCAGGCAGGCGGAGCAGCCTACGTCCAGACCATCAACGAGAGCGAGGAAGAAGGCATGTACAATCCCGTAGGCGAGATAATGACTTCGGAAATAGAGGTCAACACCAACGGAGTGACAACTGTCACTGTCTGCGCCCGCGTGAAATCCGAAGTTCCCGACAACCAGCTGATTGTCATTCCTCTGGCTCATTCCTATAGCGGTGCTCTCGGCATCATGAACGCCGACGACATATCCGAGGAATGGACCGATATGGAATTTGAGATCGATCTCCCGGAGTCATACACCTCTTACAACGAGGAAACCGAGGAGTACGACAACAACATGCTCACGACATGTGTCTTTAAGCTCAGCGGCAGCACCGGCGCAATCTACCTCGACGAGGTTTCTTTAGTAAAGAAAACACCTAAAGTCGGAATACCTCAGAATCTCGGCTACACTGGTTTTACGGCTGACGGCTTCACCGCTGTATGGACCGCCGTGGAAGGCGCCGACAAATACATCGTCAACGCAAGCTATGTGGAAACGACTATGGAGAAAGAGATTCGTACACCCATTTTCACCGCCAAGGAAGTGAACGGCACATATGTGGACATCGTAGCGTCTACCGAAGGTACTATTGCCTTTGACGTGCAGGCTGTAAAAGGCGACATGCTCTCTCCTGTCTCGGAAGAACTGCGCGTATTCGACGTTGTCGCACCCGTTATGGAGCCTGCTTCCGGCATTACCGCCACCAGATTCACAGCCGCCTGGAAACCCGTCAAGGGCGCGAGCGCATACGAAGTCTGGGCTCATAAAGGATTCACAGCCGACAAGGATGTCAAGGGTTACGAGCTCGCGCATCTCGACTTCACAGGCATGACCGACCAGGGAGAGGACTATGAGGCTGAAGAGAATCTGTGGCTCGACGACTACGCCACAGGCTGGATGGCACGCTACTATGCCACTCCTGCTGACGGAGGACTGCTCATGGACAACAGCGCGGCTATGTACGGAATGCAAAGCTGCTTCATGTCCTGCGAGTACGACCTCTCGAACGCTGACGGCAAAGTCAACGTCTCGATTACGGCGAAATCCGACGCCGGCATGACAATTCTCGTGGCACTGGGTGCTCCCAACGCGTTCGGAGGATATGACACTGCCGATACTGAAGAGATTGTTCTCTCGAATGAAATGAAGACATATACCGCAACTCTCGAAGGCGGAAAAGAAGGATGCCTCATCGGCATCTATATGGGCGACTACAACGATATGCTTGTAGCCGACATAGCCGTGACACAGGATCTCAAGGCAGGCGAGACAATCTACACTCCATACGCTTTCGAAGCGACGGAGACCGAAACATCTGCCGACATGCTGTTCCCCGAAGGAGAGTTCGACCGCATAAAGTGCGCCGCACGTTCCTATAAATATGAATATATGGAAGCTTTCGGAATGGTGTTTGTCATCAACAGTGCCGTCAGCGCTTTCTCGGAGCCTGTTTATGTCGAGCCTCAGGGTTCAACAGGTATCCTTGAGATTGGCGGCAATACAAATGCCAAAGCTATTTACTACAACCTTCAGGGCATAGAGTGCGACTCACGCAATCTCCTTCCTGGCATGTACATCCGACGCAGCGGAGCAACGACCGAGAAGGTGCTCGTAAGATAATCGGCATATTGCTTCATACACCACAGACATGGCATCGCAGTGTGCCATGTCTGCTTTTTATATGCTTGCAGAACCGGTCAAACGCCGACTTGAGAATAGACAAAGCATTTATATTTTGCATTTTAGAAAATAATCACTAACTTTGCAGTCGATTTCGTAATCTCTGGCAGGACACGCAGCCTGCGAATATTGCGAGTAATGTTAACATTATAAATCAAAGTACAATGGATTTGATTAAAGTTGCCGAAGAGGCATTTGCCACCGGCAAGCAGCACCCCGAATTTGGTCCCGGCGATACCATCACCGTTGCCTACCGTATCAAGGAAGGTAACAAGGAGCGTATCCAGCAGTATCGCGGCGTTGTCATCCGCATCTCGGGCGAAGGCGCCAAGAAGCGCTTCACCGTTCGCAAGATGAGCGACAACATCGGCGTTGAGCGTATCTTCCCCATCGAGTCGCCCTTTATCGACTCGATCACCGTCAACAAGTACGGTAAAGTACGCCGCGCGAAACTCTACTACCTCCGTGCCCTCACCGGCAAGAAGGCTCGTATCAAAGAGCGTCGCGTGTTCGCCGCATCCAAATAATTACAGTTTGGGCGCAATTGAAACAGTCTCCCGCAGGAGGCTGTTTTTTTATGTCAGTACATGCTTAGCGGCGTCAGATGATCAGTCGCAGATGTCCGTGCGCGTTGTAGCGGTAGCGCTCCGACGTGTCGCGGCTGTCGTCGCTTACCTCGAAAACACAATCGGGCTTCGGCACCGTTATGCCGCATTTGACGTATGCAGTCTCGACGGCTTCCTCTACATTGCGGAACCCCGTGCCGTCGTATTTTCCCTGTCCGTGACCGCCGGCGAAAATCTCCACGCTGACATGGTCCTCGGGTCTTAGTCTGTTTGCTTCCATAAGTGAATCGTTTTGAAAATAAAACACCGTCGGAGCGTGCTTGTTCACATGCTCCGGCGGTTATCCCTTAGGGGGCGTTTCATAAAAAAAGCCCGCCGGAAAACCGGCAGGCTTCTATTGTTTTCGGGCGTTCAACAATTAGTTGAGTGCGCGGGTAAGGTCGTAGTTTGCGAACTCGAGGTCGTTGGCAGCCTTCTGAGCGAGAGTGCTGTCAAGACGGACTGCCTGACGGAGGTTGGTATCGAGCATCGATTCGTTGTTGGTACGTGCGCCGAGCACTGCGGTGAGGTAGTAAGTAGTAGCGTCGGGGTTCTCGATACCTGCGAGAGTAGCCTTAGCCTTGCTGTAGTCCTTTGCGAGGATCTGAGCGAGAGCTGCGTTGTTGTTCTTGTCGTTGCCGAAAGCCTTGACAGCAGCCTGAACGTCGCCCTGCTTGAGGTAGTATGTACCGAGAGCGCTGCCGAGTTCGGGAACGTTGGCGGCGGAGCCGAAGTACTGGTTGGCAGCGGAGTTATTGCCGTTGAGAAGTTCAACGAGACCCATGTTCATGGCAGCCTCGCCGTTCTTTGTTACGGAAGCAGCCTTGGCGAAAGACTTCTTTGCTGCATCGTAGTTGCCTGCGATGTACTGAGTCTGACCGAGGTTGTTCCATGTGCGGTAGTCGTTCGGGTAGAGCTTGGTAGCCTTCTCGTAGATAGCCATGCGTTCGCCGTTGTTGTCGGTGAGGGTAGCGGCGTAGAGGATTTCCTCAACGTTGAGCTTGGCGGGATCGTTTGCCACGAGAGCCTTGATTTCGCTGTCGCTCTTACCGATAACGTCGATAGAAGCTGTGATGCGGCTGTAACGGAGCTGCGGGAGGATAGTCTCTGCGAGCTGCTC
>JAGBDG010000157.1 GCA_017937625.1 Muribaculaceae bacterium
AAAGTTGATTTAGGCATTCTCGAGTGAAGCCTGTTATAAATACATCGTTGCTGTCAACTTTGATGCTCCGTTGGTTTTGTCAACATAAGCCCGCGGGGTTTTAGTTACGAAAACTTTGGAATAATGAATGACAATAAATAGTTGTTTTATAGATAATTGTGTATTAGGAGCAGAACGTCGTGAGACGTTCTGCTTTGTTTTTGTACCGTTACAACGACAAAGCCCCCGGTGCGCTACCGAAGGCTTTATCGACGAAATACTATGTATAAGAAAGCGCCGGCAGTGATTTCATCTGCCACAGCCGGAGATTACAATCTCTGACGCTGTTCTTGTATGGTATAGATATAACGTATCAGCGCTTCACAAGTTCGTAAATCGATAAAAGAAACCGGCGGTATCGCAGCTTCTGCGCACCGCCGGCGAAATTTCAACCGATTTTCGGATTATTCGGGAAGAACCTCGTAGTACATAGCCTGAAGGTAATAGAATGACAGATAGGGTTTGCCGTCCTTCTCGTTGCGGGCAGCAATCTTCTGGCGGTAGTCTTCCATACGGTCGGCGAAACTCGTGATGTCGCGCTGACCCTGAGCTGTGCGTTCAGTCTCGCAGCCGCTTGCGTGAGTCGTGGTAGTGTCCTGACCCTGTGCGGCAGCCTGTGCGAGCGCGGTCTTATACTGCTCTTCCATCTGTACGACAGCAGCCGAGTCGATGCGCTGCTCGACAAGGATACCCTTGACTTGAACGGGACGGCGGGTCATGTCGAGGGGGAAAGCCTGACCCATGTAGGGATTAGCCTCGCAGCGCAGCATTATGCTGTCGGCGGAACCGGCGATGAAAGCCTTCATTGCGCCGTGCGAGCATAGGTGCGAGCATACGCCCTCGATAGTGATGGTGTCGCCGGCAAGGCTGTCGGCGTTGGCAAGAACTTCGTCCACACTGATTGCGACTGCTTCAGGAGCTTCTTCAGCAGTCTTAGCCTTGTTGCCGCATGCTGAGAAAACGGCAACGCATGCGATAGCGATAATCGCGATGATAGATGTCTTTTTCATATTGATTTATTTGACGTTAAGTTATTTGTTTATGATAATCAAAGGGATGAATGCGAAAATACCGAAAACGACAGTCACGGCAGCGCACGAGCAGCAGCAAGCCATGTTGCGCCTGCGACGGCGGAGAACCACGAAAAGCAGCGCTGCGAGCACGACGTTAAGAATCAGAGCATGCCATGAGAAATATTCGAAGCGGGGCTTGGCGTAGCAGTCGGAAGTCGAGGAGAAGGAGAGCTCGAAGGGGAAAATCCAGCTTGCCACCTTCTGCGATGTCGACTCAGTCTCTACGCGCGAGTAAGACGCGATAGGAGCGTAAGTCTCCGAATCGAATACGTTCCACTGCGAGCCTTTTTCGTTCGAGGTCTTGACGACGAAGTTGAAAAGGTTTTTAACGACCGAGACACGGTCCTTGCGCGCATTGAACTTAACGTTGTCGAGCTTGATGATGCGGTAGCCTTCCTTCTCGATGATGTAGAGATTGTTGTCGGTGTCGCTCATGAAGCCGAGATGACGGTTGTCGATGTTCTCCATAATGAAAACGTTCGCAGCCTTGAGGGCATCGGGCTTGCGGAGCTTGACCATGTAGGGACGACCCGCCTGCATCTTGAGGTGGAACACGTCGTTGTTGCCGTCGACCATGAGGTAGCCATCGTCGTAAGCCTTGCGCGAGGTGATGTTCGCCGAGAAGCTCTTGACAGGCAGGGTGAATCCGCGGTCGTTGAAGATTTCGGTAAAGCGACGCGTCCGCGAGTCGTTGACGCTGTTTGTGGCAATGTCGATGAACTCTACCTTGCCGTCACGGAAACGGAAGACTTCCTCAGGATCCTCGAGGTCGATGCGCTTGGGCATCGATTCCATGATAAGGAATACTTCCGGGAAGACCTTGTTGACGTCGTGGGGTATCGACGAGAACACCCACTGGTTGTGTTTGAGCGCGGGGACCGACATCTCCATACCGTTGATGGAGTCGGGCATTTCATCGCGTGCCATGAGCTGGGTGAAGTAGATCTGCGGCAGCAGGGAGTCGCGCTGCTCGCGTGTGAAAGTCTCGCCTGTGAGGTTGCCCTCGTTGTCGGCGGAGGCTATCGTACCCTGCTCGTCGAGAGTCGACACTATAAGCTGGTTGCTCACGGGCGAATAGGCGATGAACGGGTCTGAGCCCCCCACCGGGAAAACTATCGAATAGAGCCACGGAAGAAACCATGACAGAACGATGACGCTGAGCGCCACGAGAACTATTGCATAAGCTTTTTTCATATCAATCCTGACGGCCCTCCTTAAACCGGATTACAGAACCAAACGAAAGGATGGAGAGGAGAATGGTGGTGGCGAGGAGAACGAGAAGCATGCCGTTGTAAGCCTCCAGAGCGGGCTGAAGGAAGCACATCATCAGCGTGGCGATGCCGAGAAGGGCGATGATGATGCGGCGGCGCCATGTGCCCTCGAGGCAGATGGACGTCACGAACAGATAAGCCATGAAGCCTGCGAAATACCAGGGCAGAGTCGTCAGCATCACGCGCCAGACGAGTTCGGAAGGTATCAGCGTCGAATAGTAGACGGTTATCATTCCCGCCTGTACCAAGAAGATAATCAGAAGTTCGACAAGACCTGCGGCGAGCATGAGCGCAATGAGCCTGTTCTGCGGATAAGGCAGATGGAGAGTAAGTTTCAGACGTTTCTGCGACATTTCGGGAGCCATCTGCGCCACGCCGAGAGCTATGCCTATGACGAGCGGGACGTACTTGATTATGTCGATGAAGCTGTTGTCCTTCAGGAGCATGATGAGCCAGAAATGCTCGACGCCCTTGAGCTCGATGAGCCGGTTCACCATAAGCATGGCATAGAGCGCCACGGCGACAGCCAGCGCAAGAGAGATAAAGAACACCATGCGTGTCTTTATCCATTCCTTGAATATAAGAGCTTTTTTCATGATGTCAATATTTGCCGGTAAGACCGATGAACGCGTCTTCGAGCGACATGTCGCGACGCTTGAAATTGTCGTATTTTATGCCGAGGCTGTCGAGACTCGCCTTGAATTCGTCGGCTCCCTTGAAGCTGTAGACCTCAGCCTCGTTCTTGAATTTTTCGGGATTGATGATGCCCGGAACCTGCTTGAGCGCCTCGACGTCAGCCTCTGTGTCCATGGTGAAGCATGAGAAGTCGCGCAGGAGCTTGTCGACGGGCATCTGTGTCAGAATCTTGCCGTAGTCAAGGATGATGGTGTCGTCGATAAGGCGTTCGAGGTCCTGGATGATGTGCGAGGTCATGAACACAGTCTTTTCCTCAGCCTTGGCGAACTCGCGCAGATAATCGACGAACAGACGGCGATAGCCGGGGTCGAGACCGAGCGAGAAATCGTCGAGCACGAGAAGGTCGGCGTTCTGGGCGAGGATGAGTCCCAGAGCCACCTGCGAGCGCTGACCGCACGACATC